>CAJQNX010000021.1 GCA_905479795.1 uncultured Candidatus Midichloriaceae bacterium
GATTCCAAAAGAGGATTTTTTATTCTTATTTCAGTCTTTTTTATCTCTGGCTCTGCCCTACTACTATATGCATTTAATTTTAAAAAATTATGTACAGATAAAACAGCGAAGAAAAACACAAATGGATACCTATTATTAAATAACATAATACTCTGCATAATAGCATTCATTATATCCTTGGGCACCTTATATCCGTTATTTATGGAAATAGCATTTCAAAAATATTTCTCTATAAATAGTGATTATTACAATCTTTTAGTTCCACCTATAACCCTACTATTAGCAGCATTATGTACGTTTGGAATTAACAATACTCCACAAAAAAATCCTATAAAAGATAATTTATATTTTATTCTTATTTCTCTTATTTTCACTTTTACCCTCTCTTATTATTTAGGTATCAAAAAACCCTATTCAATATTAGGTATTTTTATTGCAGCGCCCCTAATTTTATCATCCATAAAAATACTCATAGAATCCAGAGGCTTGAAAAAATTACCCGTATCGTTTGCTCATGGAGGATTTGCTTTGTTAATTTTCTCAATTTCGATGTTTTATGGACTGAAAGATGAGGTTGTAAAAACACTTAGATTAGAAGAGGATATAACATTTAAAAACTTGCATATTAAATTAGAAAACATAGATTATAGGACAAAATCTAACTATTTTACAAAAACCGCAATAATATCTGTTAACAACGAAATGAGGGTATATCCTGAAATAAGATTCTTCCCTATTGAAAAACAACAGACTGTAGAAATTGATACAATTAGTCATGTTTTTTATGATGTATATTTCTCAATTAACTCTCCTGAAAGTTCAGAAAAAATTACTGTGAATATTCAGTATAATCCAATGATAAATTTCATTTGGCTGAGTTGTGCATTGATTAGCTTGGCAGGTTTGATTAGTATAATTCAAAAAGTAGTAAATTGTAAAAATGATAATAAAGCGCTTAATTAATCAGTCCATCCAAAATCAAGCACTAAGCAATGAGGACGCAAAAATATGTATGAATACTTGTTTAAAGGGAGGAGCCACACCTGCACAAATTAGTTCATTTTTCACTTCCTTATTAATAAGGGATTTTACTCATGAGGAATTTGATGCAATTATTAAAGGAATTAATTTTCCTATACAAAAATTTCAAAATATCGATATTGATTTCTATATCTACTCATTTGTACAAGATAATTTTTCACTCGCCATTTCTCTAATCCTTTCTGAATTAGATTATTTTATTTATGGAAAATTTAAAAATTTATATCTTGATAATTCAAATATTATTGATGCTTTAAAAGAATCTAAAGATAATCAAAACGCAGAAAGTTTATTAAATCAGCACCATATCCATTTGTCTCTATCAGATTATAATAAAACTTTAAAAAACATTCTTTTTTTAAGCTCTGAACTTGGATTTGATGGCTTATTAAATTTACTTCAAATATCGATAAATCCCGTGCATTCAAAATATAAAATAATAATTATGGATAAGAAGGATTTTTTAAAACTCAAAACTATTACATCATTTTTAAATTTATTTAAAGACAGTTTGTTTTTAATCACTTCTGAAAATACTATAGAATTAATTAAAATGAAAAACTACAAATTGGATAAAGAAAAAATTCTTTATTTTGATAATTTAGAAATCTATGATTCATGCCAGTTTACACAAGCAATTAGAGACGAAAAATATTTAAAAGCATTTAGCAATATTATTCATGAAATTTTTAATTTATTAAAAATAGACTGTAAAAAACTGGAAAAAACAGAAATTAATTCAAAAAATAAATTCTGTAAAAATATTATAAATAAATATTTAAAAGCTTTTGAAATAATCAAACCAGCAGATAATAATTAACCACTATTTTTCTCTTTTTTATCTATCTTGTGCTCATACTTCATTAAGAAGATACCAGAAGAAATTATCAATAGATATCCAAAATACACAGCATTATCAGGAGACTGACCAAATATTAAATACCCCAAAACACCTACAAATATAATTTTAAAGTAATGATATGGTGCTAAAGCAGACATGCTTGCCTTTTTCATTGCTTTAAAAAATGCAATGGAGTGAGTTACATAACAAATAGTAATAATGATAAAATATAAAGCATAAACTGGTTTTAACTCTAGGCTATAAAATGGAACTAAACCATTAGGCATTGGAAAATTAAAACCAATATTAACATATTCCCAATTTAAGAAAGCTATAGGAAATGCAAAAAAAGAAGAAAATAATAAAGAATAAAATGCCTGTGTCTTATTTTTTGCAGTCTTACCTAAAATTTTTACAGAAATACTATTTGCTGTCCAGCTGAGCACTGCTAAAAAAGTAAATGTATAATACTTATCATAGTCAGCAATTGATACCTTACTAATATCAACAAATGGAAAAGATGTATTTATTAAACCAGGGTAAATAACTGCTAGAGCTCCTAAAAAACTAGCAAAAATTGCAAGGATCTTCTGCCAAGAAAATTTTTCTTTAAAAAACAATATAGCAATAACTGCCCATAATACCTGCTCTAAATATGATAAAGCTGTAGCATTTACTACTTTGACATACTGTAAAGAATACATAAAAAACAATGAGCCAGATGCACTAAAAAACCCTCTTAATATATGCAATTTTAGTTGTGGAGTTTTCAATATTTGTACTCCTTCATTAAAAACCCAAGGTGATATAATAATTAAACAACAAAATTTATAAAAAAACACCACTTGACTTGAGTTCAAATCAACAGAAAGTTTTTTCATCAATATGTAAATCAGTGACAACGCAAAAGAATTCAATATCATGTATCCAATTCCTCTAAGTTTATTATTTTTATTCATTATTTTCATTACCGATTTTTAAATTAAATGATACCTTAATTCCATCTTTAATATTTGATAGATTAAGTTTACTATCGTGATCTTCTAGTATTTTTTTAACTATTGATAACCCCAAACCCATACCAGATGTTTTTGTTGTCATGTATGGCTCAGCAATCTTATAAATCAAATCTTGCTCCACACCCTGCCCGTTATCATTAATAGATACTTCTAAATAATCATTGTTAATATGCTTTAGGAAAAATTTTATCTCACCTACTTCTTTATTAGCTCCATGTCTTGAGATTATAGATTCAGCAGAATTTTTTGCAATATTAGTCAATACTTGCGTAATTTGTGTTTTATCACATGTAACATACTGATTTTCTTTCTCATAATCAAACGAATAATGAATTTTTCCAAAAACGTTTTGTTGATTAAAAATTACCTCTCTAATTATCTGATTAATATTGTACGAACTTAATTTAGGTCTAGGTATTCTAGCAAACTGTATAAATTCATTTACTATTGAATGAATATCATTAGAATTTCTAATGATGGCATCAACATATTTGTTATAATTATCTACATCTTTCTCATCAATTTGTTTGGAAAATTTACTTTTCAACCTTTCCGCAGACAGTTGAATTGGAGTTAAAGGATTTTTAATTTCGTGTGCAATTCTCCTAGCAACATCTGACCATGCAGCTTCTCTTTGAGCCACGACCAATTGAGTAATATCTTCGAAATTAATAACAATATTACTGATCTTATTTTCAATTATTACTGCTCCAATCTTGATAAAAAGATGTATAGACCTCCCCTTTCTCTTGATAACTATATTCTCATTAAATACGCTACTTGGTTCCTCTAATATATGATTAATTAAATCACTAATCTCTGGAACTATGCTAAATATTTTAGAATTTTTATCAAAATTTTCTAAACATAGTAATTTTTTAGCTGGATAATTATATAATGAGATATGCCCATCTTTATCAAGTGCAATAACACCAGATGAAATTTCTTTTAATACTGTCTCTATGAATTTCACTCGTTCATCAATACTTTTGTAAGCAACCTTTAATTCATTGTGCTGCTTCTCAATAGTTTTTGTCATCTTATTAAATGCCGTCCCTAATTGAGAAACTTCATCACTTGATGCCATCTCAGGAACTCTAGCGGAGTAATCTCCCATTTTAATCTTAGCAGTTGCATTTAAAATTCTATTTAATGGATTAACTATGATATTTGCTAATTTTGCTGAAATAATAAATGAAAAAAGGCACATTAAAGAGGAAAGAATGATAAAAGTAATTTGCAAGCTTCTTTTAGTAAATTTCAAATCAGCTAATAAATAATAGTATTTATCTTTTGAATCCTGTGTTTTTTTCAAATGATTTACAATTTCTTTATCTATATATTTTCCAATCATTAAATATACGTCACCAAAAAACACACTATCTAATTTTGTAATTGCTCTAATCTTATCTCCACCTGGATTCTCTAATAAAACTATCTTCTCTTCATCAACCATTTTATAAACCCTCGGAGAAATCTTCTGAAACATGAATGAAAAACTAAACGAACTTTTAGCAATAACAGCCTCTTTTGTAAAAATTATAGCTTCCGAAACACCCCTATTTTTGACTTGCTCATCAAGTATAAAATTCAATTCACTGCTTTCATCTATAATTTTAACTTGCTTATCAATAGCTTTTTCAATTTGTAGCAATTCAAATTTTATCTTTGCATTATTCTCTTTTAAATATAATTTAGCTATATTTACAGTCTCAGAAACAGCCTTACCAACTTGATCATTAATTAGTGATTCTATCCCAATATAATAATAAATAGATGCTAACAATCCAATCAAAAATATCGGAGAAATAGTTGCAATTCCTGCAATGAAAATAATAAATTTCTTTTTTAATGAAAGATCTAAAAATTTATTTTTTAGTTCTCTTATCACATTAATATTTATTACAAATTAATAACTTTGGGATTTTTTGCCCTATACCATAACGTTATTATGGCTTTTGTGATTGAAACAGAGGTAAACATAGAACATAAAATTCCTATAATTAGCGTTATCGCAAATCCTTTAGTAGGTCCTGTTCCAAATATATACAGAACAATTGCAACAAAAATAGTTGTAGTGTTTGAGTCGAAAATTGTGATAAATGCATATTTATATCCATTATGTAGTGCATTGAGCGGGACCATTCCTTTTTTTAATTCCTCTTTTATCCTTTCAAAAATTAAAACATTTGCATCCACCGCCATACCTAAGGTTAAAACTATACCAGCAATTCCAGGTAATGTAAGGGTTGCACCAAAGATTGAAAGCACACTAATCATCATGATAAAATTTATAATCAAAGCCACACATGCTATGAGTCCAAAAAATCTATAGTAACCTAGCATTATAATAAAAACTAAACCAGCAGCAATTATACAGGCCTTTATACCCGCTTTAATTGATTCCATTCCGAGTGTAGGGCCAACCAATCTCTCTTCAATTATTTGCAAAGGTACAGGTAAAGATCCCGCTCTAAGTAATAATGCAATATCAGTTGCAGCCTCAGGAGTCATATTACCAGATATAACACCCTCTCCTCCCAATATAGGCTCGTTAATCACAGGGTGACTAATTATTTTATCATCAAATATAATTGCTAACATTTTACCGCTATTTTTTGTGGTAACATCAGCAAATATATCCCTGCCCAAGCTATCAAAACGAAATCTAATTACTGACTCACCTAATCTTCCTTTATCTACGCTTGCAAACTCCAACATATCACCAGTCATTACTGGTCTGCTTTCCACTACAAGTGCATCCTTATCATTTTCTAAAGAGACGACTTTTGAATTAATTAATAATGCTACTTTTTCAGCATCAGTTAAATTATCTGTAAGTTTATTTTTAACCATATGAAAGCTAAGCCTAGCCGTCTTTCCAATAATTTTCTTTATTTCTTTAGGATCACTTAACCCAGGCACTTGTAATAATATCATATCTTTACCAAAAGTTTGAATCTCAACCTCTTTAGTACCTACAGAATCAACCCTTTTGCGAATAATCTCTATACTCTGCTTTAAAACTTCTGATGTTAATCTCTCAACATAGTCATTGTTAAACTTGATAATAAAATTATCGCCTGAATTTTCTAAAATAAAATCTTTGTTCTTTAAAAGATTTTTCACTTCCTTTAACGCATTTTTATGCTGATTAGTATTAATTGAAAATTTTAAATAACTCTCTTTTAAATCCCAATCGTCAAAATCTATATTATTGCTATTTAATTTATTTTTTAGTTGCTCTGCAGTCAGTAAAAATTTTTCTTTCACATAATCATCCAGACTGGCTTGTATTGTTAACGAGACCCCACCTCTTAAATCAAGACCAAAGTTCACCTTTTGATTTGTAAAAAAACTCGTTTCCTTAACATTATAGAAAAATGTAGGGATTGAGAAATAAATTGAAAGTAATACAACGATGACTATACTAACTAATTTCCACTTCGAAAACTTTAACATTAAGTTTACTATATATATAACTAACCAAATAAATAAGGAATATTTTCTAATTATGCAAGCAAAATTTGAGCCAACAATTATTATATTATCTGCTGGAAATGGAGAAAGAATGCAATCCTCCATTCCTAAGGTACTACATAAAATTAGTTCGCAATCTATTATTGAATACGTTATAAACCTAGCTATATCATTAAATATCAATTCCAATCATACGCATATTGTAATTAATCCAGAATTACAATATCATAAAATTTTTCAAGAATTCAATAAAAAATATAAATTAAACAAAATAGTTCAAAAAGAACGGTTTGGAACAGGAGATGCAGTTAAAACAGCTTGCAATAACATTGATTCACTAAATGACTTAGTGCTTATTTTATATGGAGACACTCCTTTTGTCAAAAAGGAAACCATATTAAATATGTACGATAAAATCAAAGCTGGCTCTGATTTATGTGTTATTGGCTTTAACTCTAATAATCCAACAGGTTATGGTAGAATTATATCTAATGGACAAAATAAAATATCAGAGATAATTGAAGACAAAGAAGCCACTACGATACAAAAAGAAATAAAATTATGCAATTCAGGAATTATTTTAACTAAAAAAGAAGCTCTATGCGATTTTTTAGACAAGTACAATAGAGATGATTATAATTTAAATTATGAATTTTACCTAACTGATATCGTAAAATACTTAAACCTGAAGCAAAAAAATTGCACATATATTACTGCTGAAGAAGATGAGGTGATTGGGATCAACAATAGACATCAACTAATATCTGCTGAAAAATACAACCAATCTCTAATTGTTGACCGCTTATTAAGCAATGGCGTCACAATAATAAATCCTGAAACTAGTTACTTTGCAAATAGTATTAATATCAAAAATGATGTAATTATTTACCCAAATGTATTTATAGGAAACGATACTTTTATCGAAAGTAACTCAATCATCCATTCCTTCTCACACATTGAAGGAGCTGACATTAAAAATGGTTCAATTATAGGACCCTTTGCTAGAATTAGACCACAAACTACAATTGGAAAAAATTCTAAAATTGGAAATTTTGTTGAAGTAAAAAACTCATACTTGATGGAAAATGTCAAAGCTGGTCATTTATCATATATTGGAGATGCAACAATTTCGGATAATGTCAATATTGGAGCAGGAACAGTATTCTGCAATTATGATGGCAAAAATAAACACCACAGCTTCGTAGGAGAAAAAGTATTTATAGGCTCAAACTCATCCATTATTTCGCCAGTAAAAATTGATTCTAAGTCGACAATTGCAGCTGGTAGCGTTATAACCAAAAATGTTGAAGAAAATGCTTTGGCAATAGCTAGGTCAAAACAGATTAACCTAAAAAACAAATCAAAAATCTCTTAGATAGCCATTGTTTAATAAGTAGCTTGTTGATTGATAAAATGTGACCGTGTCAAATAGATGTTCTTGATTAGACTTCATCAATTTTTGGTCTAAATTTTTTTCAATCGAATAAGCCCAATGCATCTCCTTTGGTCCAAGTATTGTAAACTTATGGTCAGAATACAACCCAACTTTTTGATAAGTGCCAATAAACGCTCTATTAGCAGGTGAATTTATAACATCTCTTCCTAAAAATTTGCTATCATACGGCATACCCAATATTCCAAGCAAAGTTGGAGCAATATCAATTTGACTAGATAAGTTGTTTATTATTGTTGGTTTAAGAATTTTTGGCGCATGTATAATTAAAGGTATATGGTACTTGTTTAGGGGTATGTGATCTTTACCAGCACTTCCAGCGCAATGATCTGCCACAATGACAAAAACAGTATTATCAAACCAAGGCTTTTTCTTAGCATCCTCCATCAGTTGTTTAATTGCAAAATCTGTGTACTTTACAGCACCATCTCTTCCTGTACCAGATTGAATATCAATCTTCCCTTCAGGATATGTATAAGGTCTGTGATTTGAAGTTGTTAACACCAATGAGAAGAAAGGTTTTTTGCTACTGTATGACTTATCTGCTTCACTAATAAATTTGCTAAATAAATCTCCATCACTTACACCCCAAATGTTTGAAAAATTTATTTCCTCTTTATTAAAATTTGCCCTATCAACAATTTCAAAATTGTTATTCGCAAAGAAATAATTCATGTTATCAAAATAACCATATCCACCATAAACGAATTTATTTTCATAGCCAAGGCTTTTAAAAACTGAACCAATACTAAAAAGATTTTCATTATTCGGTCTTCTTAGAATTGAATTACCAGGTAACGGTGGCAAAGATAAACTAATTGCCTCAAGCCCCCTCACGGTTCTTGTTCCTGTTGCGTAAAAATTATCAAAAAACATACTATCTGTGATTAACTCATCCATAAAAGGAGTAATATTACGCTTATTACCAAAATATTCGAAAAATTCAGCACTTAGACTTTCAATAACAATTAATACTACATTATATTTTTCTCCCTTAGGGCTTATAGGAGTTATTTTTCTTGATATATCAGTTAATTTATCAGAAATATATTCACTGTTTCTTGTTACTATTTTATCTCTAAGATTTTCTAAAACTTTATCTTTATCATAGTTGATATAAAAATCTTTATAACTCAATGTATTATTATTAAATGCACTAAAAAGACCATCCAATCCGTTATAGGATAAATTTACGGCATAGTTATTATTGTCAAACTCTTTGTTGATTAAGTTTTTTGGATTAAAAATATAACTAAACCCTAAAAGAATCAGAAATAATAGTGACATTTTAAATATAAAAAACTTGCCAAATTTTTCACAATTAACTTTTTTTACAATTCGCTCTATTAAAAAATAAAAACCTGGTACTAATAGCGCTATTACCAAAAGAATTTTTATAAGTGGATAAGACTCATATATATTACCCGTTACTTCTCTACGGTAAACTAAATAATCAACTGCAATAAAATTATATCTGACACCAAATTCTTCCCAAAAACACCATTCAGCAACCAAATTAAATAAAAGTGCATAGATACACACAAAGGCAAATACAATACCTAAAAACTTTGCATATTTATTATTGATTAATATTTTTGGCAATATCAGATATATAAATGATATGGGTGTTATAATGTACAATAGAGCTGATAAATCGCTAATTTCACCTAAAAGCATTACCTTTAAGATATCCGATATATTCCCACTTATTTGATTTAAATATATGCTTTGAGCAACAAGAATTACTCTTGTTAAAAACATTATGATGCAATATGCAATGGATAAACGTAAAATGGACGAAAGATACCTTGAATTCTTCATTCTTTATGATTTTGTGTAGCTATAAGAGCTATAAAATATAACAAATTTTTTATTATTCAAGTTAATATATTTTGTAATTCAATGAGTGGAAAAAATTACTTTTTTTCAATTTTATCTGTCGAAACTGCTTTTTCTTTACTTTTTTCCAATGATTGTCCCTTCTCAATGGACTCTAAAGCATAACTACATAGCTCTTCAAAAGGTACACCATTTTTTTCTGACAAGGCTTTTAGCTCTTCTAAGCTTTTCATAATTTCAGGAGGCACAGTACCACCTCTCTCTTTTGAAAGCCAATCAGCTTGAAATTGAATTGGATGATGATCATTTTCTGGAGTCCCTATATAGAACGTAACTGGAGATGTTTTGCCAGAAAACGTACACGGAATCTTAAACTTTTTCATAATGATAGAATCATAATATTTTCAGTCACTCTAAGTAAATCATAAATGTTTCTTTTATCTAATACAATAAATAATTTTTTACTAAAAGTAATAACTACTATTTATCTAGTGCAATTTAGCTAGAGAAAGCAATGTTAAAACAAGTAATGATGAAAAGCGTATAAGTAAAATCTATTTATTACGTTGTTTTTTTTCCACTTATATAACAACATAATCTTTTTATTAATGCTGAAAATTTATGTCTAGTTTGTTCTTTTCCTAAATAACCACTATCTTTAACCCAATT
>CAJQNX010000022.1 GCA_905479795.1 uncultured Candidatus Midichloriaceae bacterium
ATTTATTGCCTTTGCTTCAATCAATACTAATGATGTGTCATTATTATAGGCTCCTGCGTTCATAGCCAGCGCCCCTCCAATGCTTCCAGGAATTCCTGCGAAAAATTCAAGCCCCGCTATAGAGTTATTTGCTGCATAATTCGCCACATTTAAATCTAGGCTCGCACAGCCAGCTATAATGTTGTTTTCATCATGGTGCACATAATTAAATCCTGCTCCCAATCTTATAATTACACCTTTAAAGCCACCATCACGAATTAATAAATTTGAACCAGCCCCCATGATATAAATCGGAATATTTCTAGGTTTATTAGATAGAAAATATTTTAAATCGCCAATATCTTGCGGAATAAATAAAATATCAGCCATGCCATTTGTCTTAAACCAACACATTTTGCCAGCGTTTGCATTTTCTCTGTACTTTCCCTTGATTTTTGGTAATGTGTCAATAACAGACATTGTATATTATTAGAATATGGATACAGAAACTTTAAGCTTAAAGAATAGCATAGAAAAGTCTTTAGAGCTACTAAGAGGTTATCTTTGACTTAGAGGTTGCAAAAGAGAGACTACAAAAATTGTCGAAAGAAGTTGAAGATCCTAACCTATGGTCAGATCAAAATAAAGCAAAATCCATACTAAAAGAAAAAACATATTTAGAGACAAATATTGAAAGAATCATATCCATAGATGAGAATCTACAAGCATATTTGGAAATGATCGAGCTTGCAGAGATAGAAAAAGATGAAGAAATCTATAAGGAGACGCTAGAACAATTAAAAGAATTAGAAAAATCAGTAAAAGTTCAAGAGATTGAGTGCTTATTAAGTGGAGAACTTGATGATAAGGGGTGCTTTTTGGAAATTCATTCTGGTGCCGGAGGGACAGAAAGTGACGATTGGGCATCAATGCTAATGAGAATGTATCAAAGATGGATTGAAAGACATAAATTCAAATATGAAATTATTGATAGTTTAGTTGGTGAAGAAGCTGGTATAAAATCAGTCACTTTTAAGATACACGGTACAAATGCTTTTGGATGGTTAAAAACAGAAAGAGGTGTTCACAGACTCGTCAGGGTATCGCCATTTAATAGCGCTGGCAAACGCCACACGAGTTTTGCAAGTATCTGGGTTTATCCTCAGATCGATAATGATGTTTCAGTTGAAATTAATGAGCCAGATTTGAGAATAGATACTTATCGCTCCTCTGGTGCTGGTGGGCAGCATGTTAACACAACTGACAGTGCTGTTAGGATAACTCATCTGCCATCAAAAATAGTAGTACAATGTCAAAATAATAGATCACAGCATAAAAATAAAGAAGAATGCATGTCTATGCTAAAGTCAAAATTATATGAATTTGAATTAAAAAAGCTTGAAGATAAGGATGACCAAAAGAATTCAGAGAAAACAGAAATAGGTTGGGGAAATCAGATACGCTCCTATGTTCTACATCCATATAAAATGGTCAAGGATTTACGCACTCAGCACCAAACATCTAATACTGTTGCAGTATTGGATGGAGATATTGATGAGTTTATTCACAAGGTTTTGGTGAAATCAACTGCAGGAAAGGGATTAAAATCTAAAACATAATCCATATTCGCCTCTTAATTACAAAAATGAACACTATCTGCTCAATATTTCAATAAAAAACTTGACTCAACAAAAAGTAGCAGTAGAGTTGACTCATTAAATTGTTATTGGGAAATACAATCATGGCTACAAAGCTCACAAGACAACAAAAAGAGGCGATTGCGCTACTTTCATCGGTACATTGCTAGAGTATTTTGATTTGATGCTGTACGTACATCTTTCGGTACTCTTAAATGAGTTATTCTTTCCAAAAACAGACCCTATGATGGCTAAGTTGCTAGCTGCAACAGCTTTTTGCATGACATTTGTGCTCAGACCTGTTGGGGGTTATGTTATTGGAAGAATTGGAGATGCAATTGGTAGAAAAACCACTTTATATATTACAACTTTTATAATGGCAGGAACTTGTTTAACAATGGCAACGCTTCATACTTACAAAGAGATAGGTATATGGGCGACAGTTGCAATACTTTTATGCAGAGCATTGCAAGGCTTTTCCTCTTTGGGCGAGATAATTGGAGCAGGCATTTATTTATTTGAAACTTTAAAATCACCATACACTTATATCGCGTGCGCTACGATAAATATAATGGCCAAAATAGGAGGTTTCCTTGCTTTAGGCATAGCATCACTTGTGATTAATTCAAGCTTTGGCTGGAGATATGCATTTTTTTATGGAGCTATAATTGCGATAATTGGCTTCGTTGCTAGAACAAGGTTGAGAGAGACCCCTGAGTTTGCTAATTATCAGTGTAGAATGAAAATTTTAAACAAGCTTGATCAAAAATACGTTGTGAAAGAAAAGATGGATAAAAAAGCCTTACTAGGGTTATTTTTTAATATGCTAAAAATACCCATAGGATTTTATATAGCATTTATATATTTAGGTAATTTTATGAAAAGCAATTTAGGCATGACCCCAGAACAAGTAATCAATCATAATTTTAAATTCTCAATTATAGCAATCTCTATATTATGTTGTTTTGCTTATTTATATAAATTTATTCATCCTATTAAAATAATAAAAGTATCTATTTTTGTGCTCGTGATAACATTATTGTTTATGCCATATTGTCTTGAAAATATTCTTACTTTAGGTGGTGAATACATGATATTTGCATTACAAACAGGAGTTGAATTGGCAGCATTTAGCATGTTAATATGGTATAAATATTTTCCTATATCCAAGAGATTCACAACCGTTGCAACCACCTCTGGAATAGCCAGTGCTACTGGATATGTAATTTCATCTTATGGATTGATTCCACTTGCAGCATGGTTTGGATACTATGGAATTTGGGTATTACATCTCCCAGTTGTGGTGAGCCTTATATGGGCGATAAACTATCTGACAAAGCTAGAAAAAGACAGAGATGCATATGATAACTACCCTGATGAACCAAGGAGCAAGGATACTGCTTTAAATGATGAAGATTTTAATTATGAACTGGATGAGGAATACGAAGTATATAATAACAAGTGCGTATATAGCATAGATTTGCTGAGCAAATTAGAAGTAATAAGCAAAAAAGATAATGTGAAGCTGAACATGAAGCTGATAGAGAAGGCGATTACATTTGCTAAGAAGTGGCATGGTACACAGATGCGAAAAACAGGGGATCATCCTTTTTACTTCCACCCCCTAGCAGTTGCTGGGATGGTGGCAGAGCATTATCCCAAATCTGATATTATTATTGCAGCAATTCTTCATGATGTAGTGGAGGATTCAAAATGTACAGTGGAGACAGTGGAAAAAGAATTTAACCAAAGAATAGCTGAAATGGTGGATAGGCTAACAAAAATAAGATTTGAAGATGGTAAACGCATTACGCTCACACTTGAGAAAACGCTAGATAAGCTAATTAAGCTGGGTGATCACGAAACACTATTTATAAAGCAAATGGATAGGCAGCACAATTTAGAAACGATAGAAGGACTAAAGCCATATAAACAACAAAAGATGGCGAAAGAAACTAATAGACATTTTATTAAATGGCTTGCTGTAATAGGTGATAAATTAGGAATTACAGAAAGAGTTGGGCTTGAATATAAGATGCATAAGCTTGATATGCAAATTTTAAATAGTAAAAGATAGTTATATTTTACTCATTTTTTTTGCTAACTTTAAGAATTTTGAGTTGTCACATCAATTGTTTTAAGTAAAAAACAGATTTGATAGTTGAAATCTATGTTGAAGTAATGTGTCCTTCCGGTAAGCCTGCGTGACAGATCATGTGGGTAAATGATAAATTTGACCTTAAATAAAAAAGGCAAGTTACTATGCAAAAAATTACACTTGAGAAAATACGCAATGATAGGTACTGCAGCGGCACTAAAAATTTCTGAACTTCCTTTTGATAGTTTGCTTGCAGCAACAAAAGTTGGTTTAGTTGATGGTGAGTTTGTAT
>CAJQNX010000023.1 GCA_905479795.1 uncultured Candidatus Midichloriaceae bacterium
TTTCATATCCATCCATACTTTATAAGCCAACTTCCTTTTTTCTAACATCCAATTTGGCTCAGATTTCTTATCAGAGATATATTCTATAATCTTCTCATCCAATCCTTTTTTAGGCTTAATAGACTCTATGTTGGTGACAAACCCATGCTTGTAGTCCTTATTAAGATATTCTTCATGTGCTGAAATGGTATTTGTCATCCTTGCCTCATTTTTTCGAGTTGAAAATGGGTATCATCATCAATAAAATCCTTGATGGTAAACCTCTGCAATGCCAACATGAATAAGCTATTAATTTTGTTCCAACCATGCTTCACTTTACACCCATTACTATATTCACAATTATTTTGGTTACTTTCATTATCTTTGCCACAAAGGGTAAGTGCAATTTCCCCTTCAATTGCTTCAACAACATCTAAAATACTTATTTCGTCAAGTTCCTTAATTAATTTATAGCCCCCTGAAATACCTCTATGCGACTCTATAATGTCTTTTTTTAATAGCATTTTGAGCAGCTTTATCACAGTTGTTTCACTAATTTTAGTTTTTTCACTGAGTATTTTTGCACTAATAATATCACCCTTATTTATTGCCATTTCACAAATAATTAATGTTGCATAGTCAGTTAATCTATTAACTTTTATCATAATAATATTGAATTTTTTTCAAAATAGCACTATTTTTGTCCCAATTATATATCTAGCATAAACACTGGTCAATAACAAAATGAATAAAGAAATAAAGCAGCTGATTGAAGATTTTGAATTATTTGATGATTGGGAAGAAAAATATTCATATATCATTGAACTTGGAAAAAAATTACCAAAACTAAAATCTGATCAAAAAATTGACATCAACAAAGTTTCAGGTTGCGTTAGTCAAGTTTGGCTAATACATAAAACAATAAACGATGAATTATATTTCTACGCCGATAGTGATGCCTTAATAGTAAAAGGTTTGCTCGCAATTGTAATTAAAATTTATTCCGGCAAAACAATAGAGGAAATAAATCAAATAGATTTCATGGACATATTTGAGAGGCTAGATTTAAAAAATAATTTAACCCCCAGCAGAAGCAATGGCTTGTTTTCTGTAATTAGTAAAATTCTTCAAATATCAAAAAATTAACGTAATTGTAACATTTGGTGTGTATACAGGCTTGTCTTTAGTTGACAAAATTATCAAAATAAATACCTTGGGTTGCGTGCAATAAACTTTTATGGAGAAAATATGAGCAACCCTAGGATACCAAATACTTATAAAGCTAATGTGAAAGCGAACACTACTCAACTTGCAGAAATAGCCAATCTAGTTAATGAACCTACAGAGCCTACAGAAGAAATAGCTAATATAATTCATGAG
This sequence comes from uncultured Candidatus Midichloriaceae bacterium, assembly GCA_905479795.1. Classification (GTDB taxonomy): domain Bacteria; phylum Pseudomonadota; class Alphaproteobacteria; order Rickettsiales; family Midichloriaceae; genus Aquirickettsia. The sequence goes on from CAJQNX010000023.1 coordinate 1,360, forward strand.
CACGCTAATCAAAACAATGATGATGCTGATAATCAAAATGAAGAATTTATTTATAATCCTGTGCCATTTACACCACATGTTGTGCAGATTATACCTGTGAACTTGCAAAATGATGATGATCTAGATGAAAACTCTAATAAAGAAGATGAATTCAAATATTTTGACTTTGATGATGATTCTAAAGATAATCATGATCTAACCGATATGTAATCGGACAGACTCTATCGTAGTTAAAGCTCTTGATTGAGATTTTTGGTCCAACTGGAGCTTGACTGCGTTTATATTCACTGCTTTTAATCATATCTGCCACATTATTTATCATAGCTTCATCTACATTGGTTTTTTCCGAAATTTGCTTATGGCTTAATCCCATCTCCAGCAAATTATATAATATTGTGTCTAGTATTTCATAGGGCAGCAAATTATCAGAATCTTTTTGGTTATGACTTAGCTCCGCAGATGGCTCTCTTTCAATTATAAATTCTGGTATCACAGTTAATTTAGGACATAAACTACCGATAGGAATGTTTTTATTTCTCCAGTCGGCAAGTTTATAAACTTGAGTTTTATAAACATCCTTAATTGGAGAAAATGCACCACACATATCGCCATAAATTGTCGCATAACCTACCGCTGATTCTGATTTATTTGAAGTTGCAAGCAATAATGAACCCTCCTCATTTGAAATAGACATCAATAACACAGCTCTGATTCTTGCTTGAAGATTTTGAATTGTTATTTCTTTCAATTTTTGAGAATTAAATGATGTTTTTAGAGTGTTGGTAAAATTATCTAACAAAGCATCAATTGGCACAATCAATTTTTCACAGCCTATATTTTGCACTAATACCAAAGCGTACTTCATACTCTCCTCAGAATTAAATTTAGAAGGTAAAATAATGCACTTCAAATTATCTGAACCTAGTGCATCAGCGACAATTGTTGCAACTAATGCAGAGTCTATACCCCCTGACAATCCAAGCACAGCTTTTGTAAAATTACTCTTTTTAAAATAATCTCTCACAGATAAAACCAAGGCTTGATAAATATTTTCTTCTTCACAATATATCTTTATATTTCTATCATTTGTTTTCAAATTAGCACTCTTGCTATCAAATGTTAAAACACCTTCATCCCATAAAGATGGTTCATTAATAAAATTTCCACATTTATCAATCACAAAGCTGCCACCATCAAATACCAACTCATCATATCCCCCAAAATTGTTCAAGTATGCAACGGTCTTGTTATATTTTTTTGCTATATTATTTGCAATTTTCAATCTATTTTTATGCTTATTAAGATCATAGGGTGAGGCATTAACAATAATAAAAAGCGTAGCTCCTTTGCTAGATAGGATATTTGGCAAATCATCATGCCAAGCATCTTCACAAATTAAAATTCCCAGCTTTTCGCCTCTAAATTCAAATATTGTTGGCTCTTCTTCTGCTTTAGAGAAATTCCTTGGCTCATTAAAAACTTCATAATTAGGTAAAATATGTTTATCTGTGCTGAATATTTCCTCTCCACCACATGCTATAACTACTGAATTGAAGATTTTATCATTTTTTGAAACTGGGCATCCAAATAACAGCGCACATTTTTTATCTTTTGTAAATTCAACTATCTCTGCTTTAAATTTTAAAACTTTATCTAAAAAATGCACATCCCTTACTAAATCTTTTAGTAAGTATCCAGTCAAAGATAATTCTGGGAAAACCACCAAATCTGCATCTGCAGATTTGCTTTCATAAAAATTTTTGATCTTTTTTATATTATAGTTTAAATCACCAATTTTTAAATTAATTTGACATAATGAAATTTTCATAAACAATTAAAGTTTATATTATGAATAAGTTTTACTGAGAAGTAATATAACTTTTACTTATAATCTAGTTTTAAATTTGTATACATAGTATTATGCGCTTGATAAAAAATAATAAGACAATTTTTTAATGCTGAAAAAATTAATTATAACCTTAGTTCTTTCAATTATATTAGTGGGTGAGAGCTTTGCGGATAAAATGGGAGAATGCACTATTACTCCTGAGATATGGAGTGTTGGGGTTTTGCCAGATACTAAAAATTCCAATAATCTAACTCAAGATTATGCTTCTTTTGAAATTGCAAGAGGCAAAAAAATTCTAATTAAAGGAAAAGTTTTAGATAATAATTGCGTCCCAATAAGCGGGGTAAAAGTTAATATTTGGCAAACCAATTACTTTGGTCTATATCAATTCAGTGCAGATGATATCTACAATGAACATTACGACAAAAACTTCAGAGGCTCTGGAAATACATTAACCAACAATCTAGGGGAGTTTGAATTTATTACAGTATACCCAGGAAAAGTTAATTCCATGAGTCCAAATATCATCTTCAGGTTGGAGCATCAAAATTTTTATCCTTTTGAAACTAAAATGTTTTTCCCAGAAAATAATAACGCAGAAAGTATAAAAAATATGAATCCATATTTGATTAAAAAGCAAATTCCTCTTGTTGTTGCAAAAACAGCTGGTAAAGTTGATGATATGGTAGTATATCATTTTATAGTTACGTTAAATCAATCAAATTTATATAAAGAATATTAAGGTAAACAATATGAACAAATATTTTAAAAACTTACTTATATCCTCTAGTCTTTCTCTAGCACTTATTACACCACTAATTGCCTGCGAAAAACATCAATCAAAGAAAGTCGAAGACACTACTCAAAATGCAGCGCCCCAAAAAAATAAAAAATTTGACTACGGCAAAGTAGGGGAAAACTTATCAGATTCAGTAAAAAAAGAAGTTGATGGTTATTACTCAGCAGTAGATGGAGAATATGACAAATTGAGCAACGATGCAAAAAAAGCTATAGCAAAAATTTCTACATACAAGAAAAATACATTTGCTAAAAAAGGAAAAAATGCAAAAAAGAAGAATTCTAATAGCTAATTGGAAAACATATCTCCAAAGCTTTTCGGAAATAGACAGAAAGATAGATGAAATTAAGCAAAATCTAAATTCCTCTAACATAGATTTAGTGATTTGCCCCCCTTTCATCTATCTACAAAGAATGAAAAACAAATTAGAGGCCCAAAATCTTTCTATTGGTTCTCAAAATTTTTCCACATCAGAGACAAATGCAAATACAGGGGAAATCCTAGCTTCGATGCTTACAGATTTAGGATGTAACCATTCCATCTTAGGTCATTCGGAAATAAGAGAAAGATACGCCGAAAGCAGTGATACTGTAGCAGCTAAAGTCAAGATTGCAGTGAAACACAATATAACACCTATAGTATGCGTAGGAGAGGCATTAGAGACTAGAACTAAAAGTGATTATCTCAAATTTTTAATAGACCAAACCATTGAATCATTACCAGAATTAAGCGATGTTGAGAAAAACAACATTATTATTGCTTATGAACCTATCTGGTCTATTGGAACTGGAAAAATTCCGTCTATACCTCAAATTGAAGAAGTACTTAACACTTTAAAATCAATACCTGGTTTAGGTTCTGCTAAATTTGTTTATGGTGGCTCCGTTAATGAAAAAAATATCAGTGAAATATGTGAAGTTAAATCTTTAGATGGCGTGCTGGTCGGAGGAGCAAGTACTGACATTAAAAAATTAAATTCCATCTCTCAAGCTCTTCAAGATAGTTATTAAATCTTTGCTTTCTATAAGTTGCTTTTAATTTTATTTTTTAAATATTGCTTTATCAGTAAAACTTTTAATAAAAAAATAGTTTTGTTAACCAAATTGTAACATTTGGTATGTATAATATAATTATTATCAAGAATTGGATATAAATTATGGTTTTATACAAAATGCTGATATTAATATTGCAAAAATGAGGAGTCAACTACTGAAATAAGTAAATCAGTAGAGAAACTCAAGGAATCATACGTAGAATCAAAAACTTATTTAGAATATTTTGAATATGCTTTTTCAGGTGGATATATGACTATCATAGGGTATGCTAGCCCTTATACAGCCATATCTGCTTTTGCTTTAGGAATCTCTAAAGATTTTTTTAATAATGTTGAAATATTTAAAAAAGACACTTATGGAATTAAATTTTCTTTATTTGATTTATTACATAATTTTACAACTAGTTTGACCTATTATAATGTTGCAAATTTTACTGAAGGAACATTTAAACTTACACAAAATGATAATAATTCTGGTAATAAAATTTTCAAGGCCACATTATCATGTATAAAAATTTCAGCAGATGCGATGAATGCAGCTTTTATACAAAAAGATGCTTATACAGAAGTGGGTAAAAAAGCAGGTGAAATATTGTCCACTAATAATGCAATTAATAATAAAAATGTGTTAGAATTTGATATCATAAAAATACCATCTAAAATTATTGGGAAAGGTTTTGTGAAATTTAGTAACTATTTTGAATATGGCGATCTGATTAACAACAAAGCCTTTGGAAAAATTATAGCAAAAATAATAATAAAGACGAGTAATCACAAATCTAGTTTAACTTTTAAAGAATTTGAAGAGTTGATAGATCAATCATATATTGGATCATTAAAAAATATGTTATGTATAAAGACATTAAAAACTCATGTTGCAGGATCTATAGCAATTCCATATTGTATTGCTGGAATTGATTATCTATTCTTACAGTACCAAAAGATAGTTGGCGGATATAAAAAATAACTATAAAGGGAGTAAATAATGTCAATAATAATCCATTTAAATACAAACATGGTCATATATAATCAAAATTTTTTAACTGATCTATGCAAAAAGGAAAATAGTATAAAAGTAATCAAGATACTAGCTCCTTGGGAATCTGAGGTTTTAAAATTAAATAGTTCAGATAAAAATATCAAATGTTTGGAGGATAAGTATTTTGCCTTTGTGACAGACAATTTTAAAATAGAGTATAAGAATGCTGAAAAATTAATAAATGCACAAATGCAAAAGCAAGAAGATTGTATGAATTATGAATGGTATAAGGCATTGATTTATACAGCAATGAATATTATTAATAATCCTTTTGATTTTAAGGTAGCAATGAATGAATCAACTAATCAATATGTGGATGCTTTAAATGCGAATTGCAATGATGATGTTAATATTTTTATTGGGGTATATTTAAATGACTGAAATAAAGGTAAAATAGATTATTATACTATAATTATATCATGCCTAAAAATTTCATATTTAGCTTACTCTTTAGTGTACTTATATTTTCTTCAATCTCGAGCTCATCTTTTGAAATACAATTTGCTACCCACCCAACAGTTTTAATCTTTTTCTGATTTATTGCATTAGCTGTTAGTATAGCATGATTAAGGCAACCTAATTTTATTGCCACAACCATAATCACCGGAATATC
>CAJQNX010000024.1 GCA_905479795.1 uncultured Candidatus Midichloriaceae bacterium
TTGAAAGGCTTTTGCTCTAAAACAGGTGTTTAAAAAGACTTTTTGCTTAATTTATCCTTTTTTAGTAAAATCTTCGTTGTTGCTTTTGCCATCAGATCAGCCATTTAATGCATGAATGAGGGGTTTTTATCCAGGCACTAAATACCTGTTACAGAATCTTTTATATAGGCAAAACTACTATTGATCATCATTTCAAACACCACTACTTTTAATAAAGTCTGGATTTTTCTTTTAAATAAATCAACAATTTTTTTAATTTAGACAAATTTTCTATATCTTTATTATCGATATCTGACATCCAAAATGTTTTTCTTCTCTATGCAAAGCTCGTCTACAGCTAAAAAAACTTCTTTCCTCTGAATAAGTATCAATTTCTAAATTATCAACTTTATTTACACCATATTTTATTAATTTTTCATAGCAATATCCTGGCAAATCAAATAAAAATTTATTACTCACAATTGAATTTTTAAAAAATTTTTTATTTAAACTAGTTTCTTTTAAAAACAACTCATAAAATATCTCATCAACCTCATAATTATTTTGCCTAATGCACGGACCTATTGCAGCATATAATTGACATTTACCATTTTTTTTTATTTCATTAATTGAATTTTCTATAATACCATCCAAAGATCCCCTCCATCCAGCATGGATTGCTATGGCAATTTTATTTTCATTATCCCAAACCAATATTGGCACACAATCTGCAGTAATCACCCCTATAACACTATCCTTCTTGGATGTATAAATCGCATCTCCCTCTGTTTTATTTATAGTATGATTTGCCTTTATTAGCATATTTGAGTGAATTTGCCTCAATAAAGTTAAATTTTCTAAATCAGCATTTAAGCATTGAGTTGCAATAGCTAAATTATTTTTAACATTCTCAATTTCATCAGAGCAATTTAATTTACAATTTAGACTATGAAATTTATCAGAGCTTTTGCCACCATTTCTAGTAAAAAACCCATGTTTAACTCCAATATTCTTCAACAAAGGTGATTCAATAAAAATATTCTGCATACTAATTTTCATTCAATTTTTTCATAAGCTACCGCAATTGTTGCCAATTTGCTTAACAATAACTCACTTGGAGATATTTTTGAGTTTTGAGTAAATAACATTCCTTTCGAATTTAAATTATTATCAATGCCCTTAACTGTGTTATATCTCATGAATTTTCCTATTACTTTAGCGCCCACTAGATAAATAATACTTTCTGCTGGATAATTTTCAACTTTTTCTATTGTTGGAATACCTTCTTGTATTATTACCTCTGAATTAATCACATTATCTTTTATTGTATTTAAGCCATGCCTAAGTTTTTTATTGAGGTTAATAATTTCATCCCCAGTCTTGACTGATATTATCCCTCTTCCAAATGTCCCATTATTTGGTTTAATAAATACAACAGGCTCTTGCTGAATATGGTATTCATCATATTTCTTTTGAATTTCAATTAGGAGCTTATCAATTTTTTGAGCTATACATTCCAGTCCTTCCTTCTTTTTGAAATTAACATCAGTGCATTTTGAGTAATATGTGCTAATTAACCAAGGATCAATTTTAAACTCAGTACAAAATAGACGCACAAGATCATTATATGCTTCATAATGAAAACATTTTCTCCTGTTATGCCATCCATATTTTAAATTTGGCAATATTGGAATCGATAAATCAATCAGCTTTTCTGGGATTTTTTCTGTCAGATCATTGTTCAGTATAATTAAATCAGGCGACCAATCGTCATTCGTAACAACTGCTGAGCCTTGTTTTTTAAATTGAAAAATCTCCAAACCCTCAATATCAATTGGCTCCTCAGCTATAGTCAGAATCTTTATATCAAGATTTGTGTCCTGCAGCGCTTTAAATAAAAATTTAATGTTTTCATAATAACTAACATTTCTTGTAAATTGTTCTGAAATTAATGCTATTCTTTTTGCACTAGGAAAAAATTTACTAAAGTACTGGGAAAAATATTGCGTTGCCTTTTGTAAGCCCTGTTTTGATATGTTATTAAAACCAGCTGGGAAAAGATTTGTATCTATTGGAGAAATTTTAAACCCCGAATTTCTTATATCAATCGATGAATATAAAGGAGTATCTTTTAACTCTTTTCCTTGAAGCCATATATCAATTGCTTCTTCGTTACTTAAAACAAAGCTGTCTAAATCATCGATATAATTCTGGATTTTATTTTTTTTCAAATTCTGCATTATTTGTTTAATTAGTATAAATTCTGAATAGTAAATATAGCTGCTATAATCGCTGTCTCAGCTCTTAATGTATACTTTCCCAATTTTACAAAAGTTATATTAAGGTGTTCAAACATATCAATCTCTTCGCTAGAAAAACCTCCCTCTGGTCCAATTAAAAGTATCGTATCTTCATTATAATCTATTTTTTCTCTTAGATCCAAAATACTTATCGCATCACTACAATTATGGCATATTATAAAATTTTTATTTTTAGCCATATTTAATAGCTTACCTATATCTAATATATTATGAATTTTTGGAATATCAAGTCTGCCACATTGTTCTGATGCTTCTTTAGCGACAATATTTAGTTTATCTATATTGATATTTTTTACTATAGTTCTATCTGTTATCAAAGGGTATATTTCTCTAACATTTAATTCCGTTGCTTTTTGAATGATCAAACTATTATTTTGACGCTTTAATAGCGCAAAGGCTAAAATAACCTTAGATTTACGCAAACTATTGTCTGTTTTTTCGAATGGAATTAAAAAAATATTTCGTTTATTTTCTAACTCCATTTTGCAAAACCATTCACCATCACGCTCGTTATATGCTTTTATAACATCAGCATGCCTTACCTTCATAACATTAACTAGATAATGGGCATCATCTTTTTTCAAAGATATTTTTTCTGAGTTATGCAATGTATCTGCAATCAATAATCGGATATTACTCATTTAAGTATTTAATGAATTTCTAGTGCATCCCAGCATAGTTTATCATTATTATTAGTAACTTTTGGTAAGTTGCTTGAGACATATTGAAATACACCTTTTTTAGTATTTTTGGATTTTAATTGTAAAGTATTTTTAGCTTTGACCCTTCCTTTAATACCTAATCTCGCATATGCATTGTCTAATAAATCTATCATATGATCGTCTCTAATTCTTGCGGTTTGAGCTCCCATAACGATTGCCACTAAATTGCCTTCAGGTTTTTTTGTTGAGGTTGCAAGATTAAATCCAGAAGCATTCACATACCCTGTTTTCAAACCATCTGCCCATTCATACCTTTTTAACACTCTATTGTGCCCTTTTATCTCTTTCCCTCTATAAGTAAACGATGTCATAGAGAAAAGATGATAATATCTAGGAAAATCCTTCTTCAGTGCACTTGCTAATTTTGCCATATCTCTCGCAGTTGTATATTGTTTTTCATGGTGTAATCCATGGGCATTTTGAAAATTAGTATTTTTCATATTCAATTTTTTTGCAGTTTTATTCATTAATCCAATAAATTTCCTTCTATCACCTGAGATTGCCTCCCCAAGCACAACAGCAGCATCATTAGCAGATTTCACTATTAAAGCATGAATAGCCTTACGTACAGTAATTTTTTGCCCTCTTTTTAAATCAATATTACTTCTCGGTTGTTCTGAAGCATGTTTTGACACCGTAAGTTTTTGCAAAGGGGATAGTTTTTTTTTCTTTAAAGTTTCAAAAGTTATATATAAAGTCATCATTTTAGTAAGTGAAGCGGGATACCTCCTCTGATCGGCATTTTTAGCAAAAAGCACCCTTCCTGTTTTAGCATTGATAACAATGCTTGCATAATTAGAAGATCTTAATATCGACGGGGTTATATCGACAGGTTTAGCCCAAACTTCAAAAGACGTAAATAACAAACAAGCTAAAAACAGCTTTATTAGAAACAATTTAATGAGCTTTTTCAACTACTTAAAATAATAATTACAACTAATTTTATCTAAAATGGTGATATTATGTCAAGAACTTGTTTTCCATATGGATCCTGTTGATATTGAGATATTTGCCCCCTACCACCATATGACACTCTAGCTTCGGCAATTTGATCTAAATCCACTGAGTTAGCTATAATATCTTCTGGCCTCACAATCCCTGCCACAGTTATTTCTCTTAACTCAAAATTAACTCGCACTTCTTGAGATCCTTTAATTAGAAAATTACCGTTAGGCAAAATTCTTATTATTGTAGCTGCAACATTGGTATTAATTGTTTCCTTTCTATCAATTTGTCCATCTCCAGTACTATCAGATTTAGAATTAATTCCCATTAATTTGCCCGGATCAATATTTTTATCCTTACTTTCAATATTTTTCTCCAAACCAAATAAATTAGGTATACCTAAATTCTTACCACTTTTCCTGGTTTTAGTAGTTTTATTATTTAATTTTGCTTTATCTTCTATTACAATTTTTACCTTTAAAATATCCCCAACATCTTTTGCCTTTCTCTCTCTAAAAAAGAAAGTTTTTGAATCAGGCGCCCATAATGAATTACTAGATAATGACTCATCTTTATTTTGTACAGTTTTCGAATACACTTCATCTAGATTATCTTTATTATAAACGTTTACTTTGTTTATTTCAGGCGGGTTACCAACATTTTTAAGCTGGTTAAACATTGAAGTACATCCTGAAAAAATCAATAATGCACTAAGCAGTGTAAAAAAATATGTGTGTTTTAGTATTTTGTTTAAATTAGTCATTCTTTTTTATTTGTACTAATGATGAGCTTAATATTTGTCCAATGACAATTTTATTGGTGTCCTGGATTTTTACTTTTATTATATTACCTAATCCACCTGAATTCAATGCGGCGCCAGTTGCCTTAATCTCTAAATTATTTCTTGTAAATTGCACCGTTACCAAATCACCTTTTGCAATTATTATTAAGGGCTTTAAATCATTTACTTTAAACAGAGCATTTTGATCAATATTTCTTTTACTAACCATCCCCACAACTTGATTAGGCTCAATAATTGTAGTTGGCTTTATTAAATTAATAGGAAAATTATTCATTATTACGTCATCTTCATCTATAACTTTGCCTTTAGATATCCTATATTTTGCAGCCGGAGCTGATATATATTTATGGTATACCCCATGTAGCTTATATTGCCTATGACCTAGTGATACATTTGCAACAAACTTATCTTTTGTAGTAATATTAACTCTATCAAAAACAATATCATTCTTATCCATCAAATCATTATGTGTAGAGATTTGTATTTGGATATTTGGATATTTTTGTGCTTTTTGAATTTTGGTTGCAACTACATTTTTTAACTCATCAAATGTCAAAGCCCAGCAATTATCAAAACAAATTGAGAACATTAAAACTAAGATAAAAATAAAAAATTTTTTCATGATTAATTCAATAAAATAATTATCCTTTGATTCGTACAATATCATCGAGCATTCTTTCCGATGTTTGTATTACTTTAGAGTTCATAGAATAAACTTGTTGCGATTTAATCAAGTCAGCCATTGTTGTTAAAGAGTTGGTATTAGATGCTTCTAGATAACCTTGCTTAATCCTTACTCCAGAAAAATCGCCATCACCAGCATTGCCTTCAATAACTTCACCAGAAGCATTGGTAGCTTTGAACAAACTACCTCCAATTTGCTCCAACCCTTGAGGATTAGTGAATTTTGCCAAATTAAACCTTCCAAATTCTGCAGGCTCAGCATCTGCTGCATCACCCTGAAGCCTAGCTTGTATTACTCCTTTATCATTAATAGTAACGGTATCTCTAATATTTGTTGGAATTATCGCCTCTGGATCAACTATGTATCCTTCTATAGTTGTGATCCTACCTTCGTTATCTAGTG
>CAJQNX010000025.1 GCA_905479795.1 uncultured Candidatus Midichloriaceae bacterium
TGCACCGTATTGTATACCTATTTTACTATTATACTGATAATCATTGTCTTTAGTTTTAGCATCTTTTTGTAAAAAACTTAAGGTAGGTACAAAGTATTGAGCGATAGTTTCCAATTTTTTATTTGGTGAAGCACTTAATAACCATAGCAATAAAAAAAACGCCATTAATGCCGTAACAAAATCTGCATAAGCCAACTTCCAAGAGCCACCATGAAACTGATGTGGAGGGGTAATCCTTTTTCTTCTTATATATACATTTTCAGATTTATTTTTTTTCATCTAATTTTTATTTGAAATTCTATTCTCAATTTCCAGCTCTACTTCTTGAAAAGTTGGTTTGTATGCCTTTGGTATTGCTTGTCTTGCAAACTCAATTGATACTGACGGTGGATATCCTCCAATATGGGCTATTATTCCAGATTTAATGCATTCAATAAATTTAACTTCGTCTTCTTTAAATTTAGATATAAAGTAGCCGATAGGATTAACTAAGCCATATGCTGTAAATGCACCAATAAAGGTACCTACTAATGCTGAAGCAATTTTGGGTCCTAATACACTAGGATCAGAGCCAACTGATGCCATAGCTGTTATTACACCTAATACAGCTGCAACAATTCCAAGTGCCGGTAGTGCGTCACCAATTCTAATTAACGATTGTGAAACGGCGTGAACATGATGTTTTCTGCTTTCGATATCATTTTCCATCATATTTTCTAACTCCATCTGATTCTCAAATCCAAGAATTACAACCCTAAAGTAATCACAAAAAAACTCTTTTGCATCTTGTTCTTTCATCATAATTGGAAATGTAGTAAATAAATCACTTTTTTCGGTGTTATCAACATATTTTTCTAATTCTACTAATCCATTTGAATGCGCAAATTTAAAAAAGTTGAACATAAAAGCCAGTAATTCAAGATATTCTTCTTTATTATGAGGGGCTTTTTTATTTAGATTTTTTAACGATCTAAGCATCTCTTTGGTAACATTTGATGGATTGGAAATAATATAACTTCCAATGGCGGCACCAATGATAATTATCCATTCAGAGGGCTTAAATAATACCTCTATATTTCCACCAATAGCTAAATAGCCAATAAAAACCGAGCTTAGTAAGCAAGCCAACCCTATGAAAAACATCAATATATACTATCTTTATTATTTATATCTAAGTTAAATTAATTTATCTCTAAATCAAGTAATTTATTTTTATAAATGTAAAATTAATGTATTGTTTGGTAACAGACAATAAGAAATATATTATTTATATAATGAAAAAGTTCTCTAGATTAAAAAGATCGTCGTATAGTATTTTTACAATATTTATATTTTTATTAATATTTTCAGTATTTCTAGGATTTACATTTTATTTTGCTAATTCAATTTTTAATCAAAAAAATGAAAACGATATTGTTTTTAATACTAAAAATAAAAATGGACATTCTGAAAGTGAAAACATTGCCAAAAAAATAGCTGATCAATTTACTATCAAGAATGCGCCTGATATATCTATTTTAGTTACAGGCCTTGGTTTAGATAAGGAAATTACTAATAGTGCTTTAAATAAATTACCTAATTCAATTTCTCTTGGTTTTCTTTCATATTCACATAATTTTGAATATGTGGATATTACTAATAGGGATTTATTAATGAATATTCCAATGGAAACATATAATTATTTCTTTAAAGATAATGGGCCGTATTCACTGATTTGCAAACTTGGTGAAGCTAATAATTCAGAAAGATTAAATTATATAATGTCTAAATCATCAAATTTTAACGGTTACTACACTGAAGCTTATGAATCATTTACTGATGATATTAAGGATTTAAATTTTCTACTTAAAAAAATCAATGAAAGTAGCCAATATATCTTATACAATGATCCTAAAGAAATAAAATCTTTTAAGGATGTCGCAATAAAGCTTGGTATGAAAGATAAAATATTGAAAGTGGATATTATAATAAATAAAAGCATGTCTGAGACTAAATTAGAAAAAAGATTAAATGATTTAAAGTTAATTGCAAAAGCTAAAGGGCATGCAATAGCTATTATAAATGCTAATATTTATAATATTGATATTTTAGAAAAATGGATTAAAAATGTTGCCAAAAGCCTAGAGTATAATGTAGTCTCAATTAGTGAATTAAGGGAGAAAATTAATGCAAAGGAGATGAGTGAATAGGGAGTAGTAATGTTTAATTTAATGGTTGTTTAAATGAATAAAAATTGTTTTTATATTTTGATATCTTTGCTTCTTGGTTTATCTCTAACGTTTAGCTTCTATCCAATTTCTGTTTTTCCATTTGTTATTTCACTGGGTATTTTTGCGATAATTATAAAACAATATACTGAAAATTTAAAACTTTTTTTTCATGGCTTATTATTTGGATACGGCTTTTTTATAATCCAAACCTATTGGATTCCTTTTTCAATATATAAAGCTAATATTGGCATGGAATGGGCTGTGCCATTTTTATCTATAATTGTCCCGATTCCCTTTGCACTTTTTCTTGGTATATTTGCAATATTAACTAAATATGTTAGGCATAATAATGTTGTATATTCTATAAATTTTGCATTTCTATGGGTAATATTTGAATACATTAGAAGCAATATGTTCTTTCCGTTTGCTTGGGGTTTACTTGGTTATTCATCAATATCAATGCCTTGGTTTAATAATATTTTAGCTTATGTTGGATCATATGGAGCAAGTTTTTTTATTGCACTTTTTTCATTAAGTTTGTTTACTAAAAATAAAATATTCATTGCATCAAATATAATTGTATTTTTATTTATATGTATTACGGGAGAAATGAGAAAGGAAAAAAAGCATATTGAATTAGATAGTAATTCTGCAATTAATATTAGACTGGTTCAACCTAATATACAGCAGCCTCATTATGGTGATCATGAAGAGCAGGCCTATATATTTGATACATTATCTAAGCTTACATTTTTACCGGGTTTTGAGAATAGGCAGTATATTTTTTGGCCCGAAGCCACTTTTCCTTATCCTATTTTTGAAAATTCAAATTGGATGAATGTTTTAAAGAATTTTGTACCAATAAATAAAGATGGTAACTCCGCATTAATATTTGGTGCAGATAGAATAGAAAAAGATGATGAAAAACTACTAAGCTTCAACTCGCTGATTGCTCTTAATCATTCAGGTGAAATATTAGGGTATTATGATAAAAGAATTTTGGTTCCGTTTGGTGAGTATATGCCATATAAAAATCACAATAAATTTGTTCATAAAGTAGCTCATTCAATAGGTTCTGAGGATATTTCAAAAGGAATAAGTCAAAATATCATAACGCTAAAGGATGGTATTAATTTTTTACCTTTAATTTGTTCAGAATCTGCACTAGATAAAAAACATCTTTTATTATCCCCTTATGACCAATATAAATTTATATTGAATGTTTCAAATGATTCATGGTTTGAAAATACCTTTGGTCCATATCAACATTTTATGATTTCAAAAATTAAAGCAATTGAATATGGTCTGCCCGTTATTAGGGTGGCTAATACAGGTGTATCTGCAATAATTAATGTTTATGGAGATGTAATAAAAACAACTACGATAAATACTGAGGCCGTAATAGATGGAGTTATACCGCCAAAATTAAAAAATCCTACTGTTTATTATAGGATACATGAATATATTATACCTACCATTTTTACATTATATGCGATATTCTTAGCATTAATTTTTATTTTCAGGAAATCTCTTCGCAATGAGTGATCAATCTGATGAATTAGCAATCTATATTCATTGGCCATTTTGTAAAACTAAATGTCCATATTGTGATTTTAATAGCCATGAAAATTTTGCCATTCAACACGATAGTTGGAAAAAAGCATATCTAAATGAAATTGAACTAAACAGAGATTTAATTGAGGGTAAAAAAATTAAATCAATATTTTTTGGAGGAGGGACTCCCTCTTTGATGGCGTCTGATACAATTAATTCCATTTTAAATAAAATTTGTAACCTTGGCAATTTTTCTAATGATATTGAGATTACACTTGAAGCAAATCCAAATTCAATTGAAAGAGAGTATTTTAAAGATTTTAAATCTGCTGGTATAAATAGGGTTTCAGTAGGTATTCAAAGCTTTAATAATGATAACTTAAAATTCTTAGGTCGGTCTCATTCTTCTTATGACGCTCTAAAGGCTATTGAATTTGCTAGGGAAGTTTTTGATAATTATTCGTTTGATTTAATGTATTGTCTTCCGAACCAAATGGTTAATGAATGGGAGAATGAGCTTAATGAAGCAATAAAATACATAGATTACCATATATCTTGTTATCAATTAACGATAGAGAAGGGTACTCAGTTCTTTAACGCTTCTAGATCAAAGGAATTTCAAATGCCTGGTGAGGAAATTTCGATTAAAATGTACGAGGCAACGTATAATATTTTAAAATCACATGGGATAAATCAATATGAAATATCTAATTATTCAAAGCATGGGTATGAATGCAAACATAATTTAGCTTATTGGAAATTAGATAATTATATAGGTATTGGACCTGGAGCGCATGGTAGATATGCCTTAGATAAAAAAATTTATTACACTATAAATTACTATGATCCAAAAAAATGGTTTGAACATACAGATAAATTTCAATCTCCAATACAATCTAGGAAGGAGATCACTCAAAAACAACAGATAATTGATAGTTTGACAATGGGTTTGAGATTGAATCAAGGAATGCATGAATCAAATATCCCAAATCTAACATCTATGAGTGATCTAATTGCAGGAGGATTTTTAATAAAAAGAAATAATAATTACGTTAAATCGACATTAAAGGGTAGATTAGTATTAAATACACTAATAGAAAAGCTTTTGTTGTAACTTACAATGCTAAATTTTAATGTTTGAGATTTTATAGTGAAGGGAGGGATAATTATCCCAATTTTTACAAATATCTATCTATATTATATATTTGATTTATGGTTTGAAAAAGTAGTAAAACCAAAAGCTAAAGGATTTGCAAATTATTGTGGAAAGAGTAAGTGAAAATACTTTATGATGTATCATAAAGCTACAAAAAAAATTCAAAGAAGATAAGGTCTCAATTACCTTTAAAAGAATGGTGTCCAGTACTGAAATCAATAATAAGGAGAGATGTTAGGGTGTTTTTATATGTTTTTTATAAATATAATTGATTAATTTTAACTAATTGATTAAAATATCAATTAGTGTATGACTAATGCAAATCAATAAGGTGAGAAAATGTTTCAAGTAATAAAAGACGTAAGTACAGCTTTAGGCAACATTGCTATCAAATTATATGGAATGATGTATGATTATGATAAAGATGTGGAGGATAAAAAGGGAATTAAACATAAGGATAAAGATGATGAAGATGCAAAGAAAGGGTTTTGGAGTAAGACAAAGGTATTTTTATGGAATACGTTAGATTTCTTTTTTGGTCCATCTACCCTAAAAATTATTACTTTCCTTTCCATTGCTATGTTAGCTTTCAGTCCATTTGGTCCTATAGCAATAGCTATATCAGCTAGTATTTCAGTTTTATGCTTGGGGCTGGGAGTGGTGATAGATGGTAAAAATTTGAAAGATTTAAGAGTTCAGCAAAAGGAAGCTAAAGCTTTAGAAAGTATTATGGAACTGCAAATGGAGAAGCTAAAAATTTTAGATAAATCTCCTGAGTTAAAGAAAATTTTAGATGATGTGCTACAAAAAGGTGAAAAACTAGATGGAAAAGACCAAACTTTAAGAATTAAAAATGTTTTGCAACATTTTCCAGAAGCTCTAATACCTCTTATTGGGAATATTATGACTGGTAATATGATATCAATAAGTGCTGGAGTATTTTGTGTAATGGTTGGTGGAATATCAGCTGTCAATGAACAACAGTCATTTAGTAATCAAAGAGAGGAGATGCATGAAATAGTGCAAGCTTATAAAAGCTTGCTTAAAGGTGCAGGGATAGATATAGATTATCTACGAGGAGGGGGGTTGGAGTTTTTAAAGGGTTTGATAGTTAATACTGAAAATGAGATAACAGCTATAAAAAATATACAAGAGAAAATTGAAAAAGGTGAGCTTACCCTTGAGGATCCAGCAAAAATAAAGCTGCAATTTGCTAGTGAATTAGAAAGTGTTAAGGATATTCCAAGAGCTGAGCCTAGTAAAGCAAGAGCTGAGCTTAGTAAAGTTGAAGGATTAGAAGTTAATGGGTCGGGTTATTATATTAAGAAAGCATTTATGGGCAGTTTTTTCTACGATCAAAGTAGAGAAATTTTTGCTCCGCTTGCTCATTATAATGCTGATAATCATAAAAAACTTGAAGAATTTTATAAAGATAGACAATTGCAAGAAACAATTGCGTTGGAAAAAGATAAGGATGTAGGTGTTGAAGTTAGCGATAAAGGTAAGCAGTTGGCTTCTAAATTAGATACAAGAAGGGGGTCGTCTCATGTACAAAAATTAAAAAGAGATACTGAGAAGTCTTCTATGTCACCCTCCCTTAATTCTTCTCTTTGATTTCTATCAGGACGTCACCACTTAGTACGGTATCACCTTCCTTGAAATTAACTTTTTTAACTATTCCGTCTATTGGGCTGATTAAGGTATTTTCCATTTTCATCGCTTCTAGAATAACTAACGATTGAGCTTTATTAATAGTTTCACCTTCCTTAACTTTAATTTCTTTAATCAATCCAGTTATAGTAGCTATTAAATCATTTTGTTTAGAATCTTCAGTTGGTTTTTTCATAAATTTATATAGCTCAGCAGTCCTTGGAGAGAGTAGGTGTGTTTTAACTTTAGAGCCCATAAAAGTTATGTTGTAAGAATCTTTTACCTTTTCTATTTGTAGGCTATAATCTTTATCATTAATTTTGCACTGGAATAATCTTCTGCCAGCTTCCCAATTACTTGTAATGTGGAATTTTCTGTTCTCAAAAGCTATTTTATATCCTCCTTCGTGACTTCTAACTGTAACTGGGTAATTTATATCATCGAGTTTTGCAACCCATCTTGTTCCAATTGCTCTAGACATTCCTCTTTGCTGGCCACTAACATGAGACATTCTTTTGATAGTATTAATAAAAGCAAATATAGAGACACATAGCACTACTGAGCTTAATTCATCATTTAATTCAGCGCCTGAAAAACCTTCTTTATATTCCTCTTCAATGAAATTGGTTGATATATTTCCTTCTATAAATTTCTTATTGTTGAGAACTGCTTGTAGAAAACTTATGTTATGTGACACACCTCTAATGATATATTCTCCAAGAGAATTTCTCATTAAATCAATTGTTTTGCTTCTGTTTTCGGAATAAGTGCATAATTTAGCAATCATTGCATCATAAAACATGCTTACTTCACCGCCTTCGTAAATACCTGTATCAAGTCTAATACTGTCGTTTAATTTAGGCTCTTTATATCCTATTATTCTTCCAGTTGAAGGTAAAAATCCGCATGTTGCATCTTCCGCATAAATCCTAGATTCCATTGCCCAACCATTTAGTGAAATATCTTTTTGTTTAAATGGAAGTTTGTTGCCCTCAGCTATTCTGATCATTTGTTCCACAATATCTATGCCGGTAATTAGCTCAGTGACGGCATGTTCAACTTGCAGTCTGGTATTCATTTCTAAAAAATAAAAATTTCCTTCTTGATCGACAATATATTCAATTGTACCAGCTGAAAAATATTTTACTTTCTTTGCAAGCGCTACTGATTGAGCGTACATTTTTTTTCTAATTTTAGGAGTAATGAATGGACTTGGCGCTTCTTCTATTACTTTTTGATGATGTCTTTGAATAGAGCATTCTCTTTCTCCTAGGCATACGTAGTTACCATATTTATCAGCTAAGATTTGTACTTCAATATGCCTTGGTCGTATGATTAATTTTTCTATAAATGTCCTTGAGTCAGAAAAATTATTTTGAGCTTCATTTTTGGTTGAGCGAAACGCTTGTTGCATTTCATCATCGCTTTTTACAACTCTCATCCCTTTTCCACCGCCACCTGCAGCAGCTTTTAGCATTATTGGATACCCAATACTTTTAGCAATTTTAACGGCATGATTTTCGGTTTTTATTGCTCCAATGTAACCTGGAATAATATTAACTCCTGCATCTTTAGCTAGTTTTTTTGC
Organism: uncultured Candidatus Midichloriaceae bacterium; assembly: GCA_905479795.1. GTDB lineage: Bacteria > Pseudomonadota > Alphaproteobacteria > Rickettsiales > Midichloriaceae > Aquirickettsia. The sequence continues at coordinate 8,159 of CAJQNX010000025.1, forward strand.
TTCAATTTTATCTCCCATTTTCTTTATTGCACTTGGGGATGGACCAATAAAATTTATATTTGATTTTTCCATAAGTTTTGCAAAGTCTGCGTTTTCTGACAGGAATCCATATCCTGGGTGTACTGCATCTGCTCCAGAAATTTTTATTGCTTTTAATATTGTTTCAACATTTAAATAACTTTGTGTAGCAGGTGATTTACCTATATAGATTGCTTCATCTGCATGTTTTACATGAAGAGAGTTGTTATCAGCATCAGAGTATACCGCAACTGTTTTTATTCCTAATTTACTTGCAGTTCTAATGACTCTACAAGCAATTTCACTGCGATTGGCAATAAGTATCTTTTTTATTTTATTCACTTGTGGTTATGTATAAATGCGAAATATTACGAAAATTAGCATATTATGTTGTTAAAATCAATCTAATGGTATCCGTAAAAAATTTATCGACATATAAATAAATAATAATTACACCCTATTTATGTAATATAATTGGATTAAATAAGTTTTAGAAAATAAATAATTTCATTAATGACACCATTTGATTTGCTATTATCATTCTGGTATGATATTAATCTTGTGTTCTATTGACGCGGGGTGGAGCAGCCCGGAAGCTTGTCAGGCTCATAACCTGAAGGTCGCAGGTTCAAATCCTGCCCCCGCAACCAACTTTTAAGCCCATTGCAGAGAAAAATATCGCATACTAATTAATTTCTCTCACACATAAACTCCTCAG
>CAJQNX010000026.1 GCA_905479795.1 uncultured Candidatus Midichloriaceae bacterium
AATGTTGTTTTCCCATGATCCACATGCCCTATTGTCCCTGTGTTAACATGCGGTTTGTTTCTTTCAAATTTTCCTTCTGCCATTTTTATTTCTCCTTTTTTATTTTTCTTGATTAATAATTTCGTTAGCAATATGCTGAGAAACTCTTTCATAGTTAGCAAATTGCATACTATATTGAGCCCTACCTTGAGTCATAGATCTCAAAGTATTAACATAGCCAAACATTGTTGCCAAAGGAACCTTAGCTTTAATAATTTGCGCATTACCCCTTGGCTCCATACCTAAAACTTGTCCACGTATACTATTTAAATGCCCTATAACGTCTCCAATATAATCATCTGGAGTAATAACTTCAACATCCATAATTGGCTCCAATATGACTGGAGAAGCATTCTTCATACCCTCTCTAAATGCAGCTTTACCAGCTATTTCAAATGCCAATGCACTAGAATCAACATCATGGTAAGCTCCATCAATTAACGTAGCTTTAAAATCTATAAGTGGATACCCGGCTAAAACACCTGTTTTACTTATTTGCCCAATACCCTTCTCAATTGCAGGAATATACTCCTTAGGTATGTTACCCCCAACAACCTTATTGACAAATTGATAACCCTCGCCTTGTTCTGCCTTTTCAAATAAAATCTTAACCCTAGCAAATTGACCAGCACCACCTGATTGCTTCTTGTGAGTATAATCAATTTGATAAGAGCCTTCTATTGTTTCTCTATAAGCAACTTGAGGAGCGCCTATATTGGCATCAACTTTAAATTCTCTCTTCATTCTATCAACTATAATCTCCAAATGAAGCTCACCCATACCAGCAAGTTTAGTTTGATTTGTTTCAGAATCAGTACTCACTCTCAAAGATGGATCTTCAGCAACCAATCTAGCTATTGCCACTGACATTTTCTCTTGATCCTGAGTTATCTTTGGCTCAATTGCAACCTCAATAACAGGATCGAGGAATTCCATTTTTTCTAAAATGACATCATATCCCATTTCACAAAGAGTATCTCCAGTAGATGTAGATTTTAATCCAGCAATAGCAACTATATCACCAGCAAAACATTCTTTAACATCCTCTCTATTATTTGCATGCATCAAAAGCATACGCCCAACACGCTCTTTTTTATCCTTGATAGTATTTTGAATCGTCATACCAGATTTCAACACACCGGAATAAATTCTAACAAATGTTAGCGTACCCACAAAAGGATCATTCATAACTTTAAATGCAAGAGCACATAACTTACCTTCATCAGAAGATTTAACTTCAATCTCTTCATCATTCGAAACTTTCAAGCCTTTTGCAGCATGAATATCCATAGGACTTGGAAGATAATCAACCACAGCATCTAATAACGGCTGCACACCTTTGTTTTTAAAAGCAGAACCGCAAAAAACAGGAATAAACAAACCCCTCAGAACACCTTTACGAACACACCTTCTAATCTCTTCAGTGCTCAAGCCTTCACCCGCTAGATATTTTTCCATCAATTCATCATCAGACTCTACCACAAGCTCAATTAAATTAGCTCTATATTTCTCAACCTTATCTTTTAAATCCTCTGGAACTTCGCCATATTCATACTCCGCACCCAACTTATCATCTTTCCAAATTATAGATTGATTTGTAACCAAATCTATAACACCTAAGAAATCTTCTTCTGAGCCAATTGGTAATTGCATAACCGCAGGCTTAGCTCCCAATCTGTCAACTATCATATCGACACACCTATAGAAATCAGCCCCCACTCTGTCCATTTTATTAACAAAACACATCCTAGGTACGTTGTATTTATCTGCCTGCCTCCATACCGTCTCAGATTGCGGCTCAACTCCAGCAACTCCATCAAAAACAGCTACAGCACCATCAAGAACTCTCAACGCCCTCTCCACTTCAATCGTAAAATCTACGTGACCAGGAGTGTCAATAATATTAACCCTACATTCATGACCACTCTTACTTTTCCAAAAACAAGTAGTAGCAGCAGAAGTTATAGTTATTCCACGCTCTTGCTCTTGCTCCATCCAATCCATTGTAGCATTACCCTCATGAACCTCACCTATTTTATGAGATTTACCAGTATAATACAATATCCTTTCAGTAGTAGTGGTTTTTCCGGCGTCAATATGCGCCATTATTCCAATATTCCTGTAATTCTCAATCTTTGTTTCTCTATTACTCATAATTACCACCTGTAATGAGAAAACGCCTTATTAGACTCAGCCATTTTATGAGTGTCTTCTTTCTTCTTATATGCCAAACCCTTTTTATTGTAAGCATCAACAAGCTCACCCGAAAGTCTACCAACCATTGTTTTTTCCGCCTTTCTTGACCTTGCAGCATTTGCTAACCATTTTAGCGCTAAAGACAAAGACCTAGCAGATCTAACCTCCATAGGAACTTGATAAGTTGCACCACCAACTCTCCTTGATTTCACCTCTATCAAAGGCCTCAAATTATCCACAATCTCCTCAAAGGCTTCTATTGGTTCTTTTTTAACCTTATTAGAGAGGTTACTAATAGCTTCATAGACAATCTTCTCTGCTTTTGACTTCTTACCATCAAACATCAGATAATTTATGAATTTAGCAATTACTACACTCTTGTAATTTGCATCAGGAGTAACACTTTTTATCTCTGCGGCTCTACGTCTTGACATATCATTTATGATTTAGGTTTTTTTGTTCCATATTTAGATCTACATTGCTTCCTATTTTGAACACCCTGCGTATCTAGAGCACCCCTAACAGTATGGTATCTAACACCTGGCAAATCTTTTACTCTACCACCTCTAATTAAAATCACTGAGTGCTCTTGGAGATTATGACCTTCACCAGGTATATAACTGGTAACTTCATATCCATTAGTAAGCTTTACCCTAGCAACTTTTCTCATAGCTGAATTCGGCTTTCTTGGGGTAGTAGTATACACCCTAGCACAAACACCTCTTTTTTGAGGACAACCTTGCAAAGCTGGAACCTTATTTTTTGGCACCTTAGACTTCCTAGGCTTTCTAACTAATTGACTTATCGTTGGCATTATAAATATTTATAAAAATTAAAACAATGTGGTTTGGAGATAATATTTATAACTTCCCATCTAGTCAAGTGATTTTTACGCTAAATCAACATTCATCTTGATTAACATGCTGCTTTCAATAAAAATTTTCTTTTAACATTATTCATTACAACGAAGATTATAATACTTAAAAAACTTACCAAACCTCCTACATAGAAACTTTCTATATAAAATTCGGATAGAGTAAGGTCCCTCACCGCCATAAATATACAAGCCAATAATATAGACGCAATAAATTGCTTCTCACTTAAAAATTTACCAAATGCTATTGTACACATCAACGGTATGGCTAAAGTTACTCCACAATAACTTTTAAGCAAAATATAAAATTTATCAATATCATCAACAAAATGACCAGCTAAAAAAAATGTAATACCCCCTACCACTACAAGACTTCCAATTTTATACATATTGTTTTTTCCAAATTTTTTGCTGAATAAATCGTATATCAACGTATTACTACAAATAAATAAAAATGAATCAAGCGTAGATAATATTGTAGCAGCTATACCAGCAAGAAAAACACCTTTCAAACCTATTGGCAAAATACTTAGCGCATAGTTAAAATAAGCTTCATGTGGCATTGAATTAGGCAAAACAGCACTAGCATACATAGAACCAGTCACTGTGCAAAAATCACAAATCATCCAAAATATTACTGAAATAAAGATCCCTCTTTTTGCAACTTTTGTATCTTTTGCAGCAAAACACCTTTGATAAAATACAGGGCTCATAAATGTAGTTATAATTGAAATAAAAAACCACACAAAAAGTCCAGATAAAGCCTCTTTTCCATTTATTGAAAAATAGCTTTCATCCAAATTAATATCTAAAAAATCATACCCTCCATATTTAAAATAGGAAAACACAACAACCATAATTACTGATGCATACATCAATATAAATTGAATTGCATCTGAATATATTATGCCGCTAAATCCCCTAGCACCAATGTATGCAACAACAAAAACTAGACCCACCATCATAGAGTAATACAAATCCCAACCAAATATTTTTTGAATTAACAATCCAATCCCAATGAGATATGCAATAGGCAAAGCTTTTACCAAAATCATCAATGAAACCAACTTATGTGCAGCTTTTCCATACTTTTTCTGAATTATCTCTGGCAAAGTAAAAACATTCATCTTCCTTGCTTTTTCAACAAAAAATAGCATAAAAAAAATCCCAGCTAAATAAAAGCCTAGCCCATATATCGCAATAGTATTTATTCCTCGCTTAAATGCTATTTGTGTAATACCAAAAATATCTCCGTACCATGTTGAAACTAATGTAGTTACAAACAGGGGGAGAGTTAATTTGCGACCAAAAAGCAAATAATCCACCACACTTTTTTCATTATGCCTTCTTGATAACAATATAGTGTAAAATAACGTTAAAACCGTCAATACCGTAAATACAATAAGGTCAAATTTACCGAGACTTATATCCATGTAATTTCCACTTATAAAAAATTAACAAGTTCAATTGCAATTATAAGCATCCCAAGTATTATCGATGTAATTACAGCTGATTTATTATTTAGCCTTAATTTTAGCGCTATTAATGCAGGAAATATAATGGCCAACATGCTAAAGCTAATTGCGGCAAAAGCTAAAGCGTTTACAAAAATATTTTTCCCAAGTACTGCTACTACCAAAGGCGGACAAAACGTTATTAATATAGCTTTCAACTGATCTTTAAATAACTTCCTTTCAAATTTAAATTTCTCTAAAATATAATCATATAGACCAACTCCCACACCTAAAAAAGAGGTTGTGATTGCCAACCAACTAAATACTGATACAATAATATGCAATTTATTTTGCCCCACTCTCTCAGCAAGCATTTTTATAAATGTATGTAGCTGGTTATCACTATTATTTACAGCGTCGAAGCTAATTAAACCATATTTTGGTAATACCGCTGAAGTAAAAAATATCCAAAGACAATATATGATCAAACTTAAAAAACTCCCCCATAAAAATGCTTTTTTTATATCTTTTTCATTATTATCCAAATACTTCATGATAAAAGGTATACTGCCATGAAATCCAAATGATGTAAAAAAAACTGGAATGGCCTTTAATAAATTGCTGCTCCGAAGTGAATATTCATCAAAACTTTTTAAATTGCCAACTTCCAACTTTGAGCTCAAAAAATACAGCATCGTCATAAAAAGACCAATTTTCACAGCAAAAATAATCCTATTACTTATATCTAAAACTTTAAAATTGAAAATTATAAAGAATATTAATAACCCAATAATGAAATACCCTAAAACACCTTTACTGAATAAATAAGCGGTCTCTGCCACGTTCTCCATCATACTTATCTCAATGATACCTGACATATAGGCTGCTAAAAGAGAATAAAATAATGTCATTATTGATAAGTCTGCAATAAGCCAAATTTTTAGGTTAAAACTTTTTTTGCATAATTCAGAAATTGAAAATGCTCCCTTATAAAATAAATTAATATTAAGAACCATTAAAGAGGCGTAATATCCCAACAACCAAATCAACACTAATAATAATAAACTACCAACTTCACCCATGGATGATGCGATCATTGGCAATGCCAACATACTAGCTCCAATGCTAGTCCCTGCAACAATCAATATTGAGCCAAACACTTTGCTATTTACCAGCATAACCTATCTCTGATGTATTTTTCTTGAGCAAAACTTAAAACTAAATACGATTTCTGTAAAGCTTTTTTTTATTAATCCCGCCTCCTATGGTTTATTCATAAAAAAAAACATATGCAAATTGTCCAAATCTAATATTGAAAATCATTTTTTTCTATCATATGATTATGTTAGAGAAAATAAATTAGGAGTTAGGACTATGACATCAATATCCGACATAGCACAAAGCTATTACGTTGCAATGGGAAACAAAAATGCCCAAGATTTAGAGAAATACTTACACCCTGATATCCAATTAATCACCCCTTTAGCTGAAATATCTGGCAAGGAGCGTGTTTTTGATGCGACAAAAAATTTCTTGAATATATTTGATTCTCTTGAAATACGCCAAAAATTTGAGAATGATAGCAACTCTGCGATGATTGTATTCGATTTCTTCTGCCCACCTCCCATTGGAAAATGTAGAACGGCAGCAATGGTATGCGTCAAAGACAATTTGATTGCTAGACTGGAAGTATTTTATGATGCTGAGCTATTGAGAAACAAAAGAAAAGAAATTTTTTCTTTTTAAACACTAATTACTGGCGCCAGGCTTTAGGCGCCGCACCATTTCAAGCAATATTGATTTGCCCCGATGCCATAACTAACTAATTAATCAAGCTACTGTTGAATTCTCTTATCTATAATTTTTGCAAGATCTATCAACAAACTCGGTGATTCATTGTCAGTCAATATTTCATTTAATCTGGAAGAAACCTTATCTTTTTCACCTTTATTCATAAGTAATATTGACTCCCCCAAAACAGCAAGATTATTAAAATATTCTGCATTTTTATAAAAATCTTCATACATTATGATCCCATCCTCTGAGCTAACTTTTCCTGACAGTATTTTTATTTTGATGATCATTAATTTCGCATAGTCCTTATAAATCTTATCTGTATTTTTTGAGCTCACTAGCAATTCATAGTTATGTATAGCACGATTAAAATCTTTATCGCCAAAATAATAAGCAGCTAATTGAAGCTTAGCTAAATCTGAATACACAGTTTTCTTAGTCTTAAGCTCTTCTAATTTAGAAACTTTATCCTTCTCATTAGAGTTCATTGCATCACCATATTCACCCGCCTCTTCGAGCAACACATTATTTTTGTGATTATTCCACCAAAAATAGGTAATAAAGCCAATGAAGACACACAGGACTAAAATTGCAACATATCTTCCATAATTTTGAAGAAAATTTACAAACCTTTCTTTGTTAATATCATCCTTAATTTCGTCTAAAACATCCATAAAAACAAATAGTAATTGTGATTTATATTTTTTTATTTATATTATCTAGATAAATTGTATAACAACATCAATAGATTAAATGTTTGTAGAGTTTTTTGGAGAAATATTCAAGCTAATTTTAAATTTCGTCCAAACTTTTGGCTACACTGGTATTTTTATTATGACTTTCATAGAAAGTACTTTTATACCTATTCCCAGCGAGTTCACACTAATACCTGCAGGAATTTTAATTGCAAAAGGAGAATTGCATTTAGCCCCTGTTTTAATTTTTGGTTTAACTGGCACTTTATTAGGGTCATTTGTTAATTATTTTATAGCGTATTATTTTGGTAGAAAATTATTTATAAACTACGGAAAATATTTTTTCCTAAAACCAGGGCAACTACTTTCATTAGAATTATTTTTTAATAAATATGGCGTTATATCAACATTTTTTGGAAGAATGCTGCCAGGAATTAAGCATTTTATTTCGTTTCCAGCTGGACTTGCTAGGATGAATTTGAAACTTTTTACATTATACACTCTTTTAGGAAGTTTTATTTGGATCTCGTTTCTCCTTTATCTTGGTCATATAATTAATGCTAATGAGGAATTGATATCCATCTACATTAGAAGATTTAACATAGCCATTCTTTTTATTGTTATTGTTATTTCAATACTAATGTACACTACAAAAAAGTTCAAAAAACGAAATTAAACAATGTTTGATATATTAGTCATTGATGATGAGCATGATATTGGAGAACTGATAAAAGATATAATTGAAGATGAGTTAAATTTAAAAACAGAATTTGCACTTAATTCATCTAGCGCATTAGAAATACTTAAAAAATCTACACCCAAGATAATAATTCTTGATATTTGGCTGGAAGGTAGCGATATGGATGGATTAGGTCTTCTAAAAATTATAAAAAACACTTATAAAGATATTCATGTTATTGTGATTAGTGGGCATGGAAATATTGAAACTGCAGTAAAAGCCATAAAATTAGGTGCATACAACTTTATTGAAAAACCATTTAAATCAGAAAAATTAGTTATAACAGTAAAGAGAACCCTAGAGAACATCGAGCTTCAGCAACATAATGCTCAGCTAAACCAACAAAATGATTTAGCCTCCATAGTAGGTAAAAATAAAAAGATTATTGAAATTAAAAATAAAATTGCAAATAACATTGGGTCAAATGCCAGAACTATTATATTTGGCGAAATTGGAACGGGCAAGGAGAAAATTGCACGACTCATCCATAATTATCAAAACTCCACAAACAAACCTTTTTATAAAGTAAATATCGAAAATTATTCCGAAAAAGAATTAGACGATATTTTATTTGGAAATGCAGACTCTACATCTATCTTTGAAAAAGCTAAAAGATCGACAACATACATTAATGACATTGCTAAATTATCCGACCATTTGCAGAGAAAATTACTTAATTATTTACATAATTCAAATCTAGCAAGTAAAATAATCTGCGGTTCCACCATGAGTCATAAGCAGCTAATTAATGATTTAAGTTTTAATCAAAATTTACTTCAAAGGTTATCATCAGTAATATTAGAAATACCCCCATTAAGAGAAAGAAAGCAAGATATAAAGCTCATTGTCGATTATTATATTAATAATTTCAAAAAAAATTATTACATTAAAAATTTAAAACTTAATAGTGAATTTTATATACAATTCTTAGAGTATGATTGGCCAGGAAATATTTTAGAGTTAAAAAACTTTATTGAAAATTTGTTAATAAAATTGCTTTTAAATCAGGATGATCTACTAAAAATAACAGAGTTTTCAATTTATCAAAATAATAAAAATACTTTTGAATCCTGTTTTGATAAATCATTAAAGGACGCAAAACAATTATTTGAAAAAAAACATATAGAATTTAATTTACAAAGATTTGATGGCAATATCACTCACACAGCCAAACAAATTGGAATGGAAAGGACCGCTTTACATAAAAAAATCAAGGAGCTACAAATAAAATCGCACAACTAATGCTTGCATTAGTTGTTTTTAGTTAGTACGCTTAACTAAGTGCTACCAAGATGTGTGTGAAATCCACCCTATTTCTATAGGGCGCTTATATACAATCATGAGTATAGTAACAGAACAAAAATAATAATCAAGGAGGAAATTGGTATGAAGGGGAAAAATATTTTATATACTACTTCAATTATATTTGGAGTTTCATTAGCTTTTGCTACAAATCCTATTACAACCTGTGCAAATTGGCATGACAATCCTTTTTTCAAACTAAATGTTGGGTACGGCTTTCCTGAAAAATTAGTTGATAAACATGATGGTGCTAGAGAAAATAAAAAACCATCTAATGCAATGTTGTACAATATTGGCTGGGGTTATAAGTTAACCAACAACCTATCAACATATTTTGACTATACAAATTTCAGAAATATGAATCATAAAGTGATTCAAAATTCTCATACATATCAACACAATGTAAGAGCAGATTTGTTTAATTTAAATTTTCAATACCAATTCAATAACCACAATCATTTTATGCCATATATAACAGCAGGGGCTGGTATATCAAAAAACAAATTCGGTGATTATGCCATAAAAGATGATACTACTAATCAAGTGATTTATAGTGAACCTGCCAACACACACAGCCAATTTGCGTGGAATGCTGGAGTTGGAGTTGAGTATAAATTAAATACAAAAGTTAGTATTGGGACAAATTATAAGTATGTTAACTTAGGTCACGTAAAATCAACTGGGGTAGGCCATGATCAAAATGGTAATAAAGAATATGATCCAAAAAAATCCAGATTTAACATACACACTGTTAACCTAGGATTAACATATCATTTCAACTAAAATAGAGGAAAAAATGGCAAAATCAGCAGAACAAATTAAACAAAGTGCGGCAAATAAAGCTCAAAAATATGTTTCTTGGAATAATACTGATTACACAACTACACCAAACACTTCTGCGTCTGAATTAGCAGCTGAAAAAGCATCACTAGAGGGAAAGCATAACGATTTAAATGAAACTCACATAAATTTAGAAAAAGCACATAACACTCTTGCAAATGAAAAGGCATCATTAGAGGGAAAGTATGAAGATTTAAAAATAAAATTCTCAAATGATAATAAAGAAACTGAACAGAAAGATACCACAGGGACTACTGAAGACTCTTCAAGTGATAATAAAGATAAAGAAGATGGGGGGAAATTAGAATTTCCCAATAAAATTGGTTATAACTTAATTGCCCCAATCATCGAAAAAATAAAAGCAGAGTTTTTTTTATCAGACGATAAAGGA
>CAJQNX010000027.1 GCA_905479795.1 uncultured Candidatus Midichloriaceae bacterium
GCAAGTGAAGAGTTAATTAATAAATTATCGCAAGAAATTGATGCATTGGCAGAAGAAAAAGAAGCATTAAAAAATTCTTTTATTTTTTTTCAATCTGTAATTTCAAAAGATATAGAAAAAATTAAATCTTCTATTGATAGATCAAATGGGTTTGAAAATAGTGATGTTGATTATATTGATGTTGCAAATAAAAACAGTGATTCATACGATATATTAGAACTCCTCAAGGAAGAAAAATATAAACAACTAATAAATATATCTAATACAAATAAATATAACTCACTAAATAATAACGAACAATTAGAATTTCTTAAGTATCTTGCCTTGAATCAGGAAAACTCAGGTGTTGCCAAACATTTATTTGGTGCTTGCCCAAATTTAAGAATAGATATTTTCAACCATTATATAAGAAATGAATTTTGGATAAATATATATACAAATGAAGGACATCAAGGATATGCAGAGAATTTCTATGAATTATCTGCAATCACTAACAATGCACTTCCAAATATTCCATTTTGGGGAATCATAATTCTGAGTAGAAATCAAGGATTCAATAATGAAGAAATTGCCAATATTATAAATAATTTTTTGCAGCCACAATTGCCTCAAATACTTGATAACTTAGAAAATATTATTGATAGCTATCAAAACAATACCTCAAACACAATTTCAGAAAATAACTTTAATTTAATTTCTCATATATCGCGTTATACTTCAGAAGCAGATGTAGCGCTACATCTAAACACAGAGAATACTTGTGCTGATTCGATAAAGAAAATTCAAAGTTTTCAATCCCTTTATAATAACTCTAGTAATTCTTTGTATAACACTGTAGAAAATTTAAGCACAATTCAAACGTCAACTAATCAATATGATGTTTGTGAAAATTCATATGAATACTACTACTTACATAAAATTACTAATAGCAGGGCCATATCAAAATATGAAATAATTTTTACATACAACACACCTAATAATGCACATATTGAGCAGATACATAACCAAATACAACCAAGTTTTGTAAAACCAGTTTATGAATATATACAAATTAATAAAAAACATAATAAAGATAAAATAAATGAAAAAAAAATAGATAAAAAAGATGAAGAGAAAAAGTCAAATGATGATAACAAGAAAGATTCTAATGATAGTCAAATACCTGCGTTTATAAAAGGAGGTGTAGCAACTGTAACTGCTGAACTTATTTTATTTATAGTATGGAGTGCATATCTTTATTGGCACCAAAACTCCATACTGGCCAAACATATTGAAAAAATTACTGAAGATTTAAAAAAATTATCAACTATAGAACCTACTATAATAATTAAACTTCCAAATAAGATTAAAAGTATTTTTGATACTATTTATGAGGAAGATGAAGAAGAGGATTATTATGATATTGATGATGAATTAATCAACCTTAATACACCAATTTATCATAACAAAACAGAATGTACATTGGTTGAACTTCTAAAACCTCCAGAAGAGATTATAGCAACACCTTTTTTTATAACCTCATTATCAAAGCAGATAAATTTTTTAATAAAACCAGATTCTGAACATTCTTTATGTCAAAAACTTGATGCAAATGACTACTATGTTGATGCAATGGAGATTTAGATATATAATATTTAATGTTTCAAATGAGCATTATAAATCAGTATGGAAATATTTTATTCAATCGTAAATGGTCTTATTTTAGGTTTTGGACTAATGATACCACTTGGTATACAAAATATATTTATACTCAATCAAGGTATTGCTCAAAAAAATTTTAAAAACATCCTACCTTGTGTAATAACTGCAGCAATATGCGATACTCTCTTAATTATTATTGGCGTTTTAGGAGTTTCATTATTAATTTTAGAATTATCCTGGCTAAAAATAACGTTTATGATTATAGGACTGTTCTTTTTGTTATATATCTCTTATACAAATTGGAACATGGCATCCTCGAGGACAAAAAAGGAATTTAAAGCTTATTCTGCCAAAAAACAAATTATATTTACCATCTCAGTATCAATATTAAATCCTCATGCTATAACTGACACAATTATGGTTATTGGTGGCAACTCAATACAGTATAGTGGAAATGCAAAATTGGCATATACATTAAGCTGCATAATAACTTCTTGGATTTGGTTTTTTGGATTAGCTTATGCAGGCAATAAATTAGGCAAATTAGACAAAACAGGACATTATATCAAATTATTAAATAAGACAGCTGCAATACTAATGCTAATAGTAGCATTATACTTGGCAAAACAAATTTTTGATGATGTTTTTTAATATTACACAACTCTTTACTTTAAATTTTTCTAAAATTTAGTAAAGTGTTTAATAATTAATCAAAATATAATATATCTACAGGTAAAAAATGGATCCAAAGGCAAACTTAATAGCAGAAAAATTAAAATTAATAAAGCCTTCTCCAACGTTTGCCGTTACATTGAAAGCAAAAGCTCTTAAAGCTGAAGGTAAAGATGTTATAGGCCTAGGAGCTGGTGAGCCTGATTTTGATACTCCAGAAAATATAAAACAAGCGGCTTATGCTGCTATAAAATCAGGAAAAACAAAATACACAGCCGTTGATGGAATTCCTGAATTAAAAGAATCCATTATCAATAAGTTTCAAAAAGAAAACAAATTAAATTATAACTTAGAGCATATAACAGTAGGCTGCGGAGCTAAACATGTAATCTACAATATTATTGCAGCAACTATAAATCCATATGATGAGGTAATTATACCAACACCTTATTGGGTCTCATATCCTGATATGGTATTAATAAATGGTGGTAAGCCTGTTATTGCCAAAACTAATAAAAGTGAAAATTTCAAACTAACACCCGAAATTCTTAGAAAGAATATAACTAGTAAAACAAAATTATTAATTTTAAATTCGCCAAGTAACCCAACTGGCTCATGTTATTCAGAAAACGAGTTAAAAGCTTTAGTAGAAGTTTTAAATAATCATCCAAATATATATATAATTTCAGATGATATATATGAGCACATACGATATCAAAATAACCAATATGTGAATATTGCAAATATAAGTGATTCTATCAAGGATAGGACATTTGTTGTTAATGGTGTATCAAAGGCTTATTCAATGACAGGTTGGAGAATTGGTTATGCAGCAGGGGATAAAGACGTAATAAAAGCCGTTGCAAAAATTCAATCTCAAAGCACTTCAAGCCCATGCTCTATCAGTCAATACGCCTCTATTGAAGCTCTGAGTGAAAATTCATATGAATTTATAGAAAAAAATAAACTAATTTTCAAAGAAAGGCGTGACCTAGTTATTGAAAAATTGAGTAAAATAGATGGTATTCAAGCCGATGTTCCTGATGGAGCATTTTACATCTTTCCTAGTTGCGAAAATATGATTAATAAAAAAACTCCATCTGGCACAACAATAAAAAATTGCACAGATTTTGCACAATATTTGCTAGAAGAAGTTTTGGTAGCGGTGGTTCCAGGCATTGCTTTTGGTGCTGAAAATTTTTTCAGAATTTCATATGCAACTTCAGATCAAAATCTTATAGAAGCTTGTAATAGAATTAAACAGGCCTGTGAAAAACTTGTTTAAATTCTAAATCAAAACATCACATTAAAAGCAAAATTTTTGTTATTATTCTAAATTAATATTTGACAAATATTCAAATAACTACTACTAAATCTTGCATAGCAATAGTATAATTGAGAGTAATTTTACATTAGTGACTTACGCAATTGACATATAAGATGCTCATAATAGTATGATAAACAGTAATATAAAGTTTTTAATTGTTATTACGCTAATAGCATGCACTGGTGCTGTTAGCTCAGATATATACGCCCCCTCTATTCCAGAAATTTCAAATTGCTTAAATGTCTCGATAATGCATGTTCAGTCTAGTATGGTGATTTTTATGATTGGACTTGCCTTTAGTCAATTAATATATGGACCCTTTGCAGATATATACGGTAGAAAAAAACCATTGATCCTAGGTACGATAATTTTTATTATTGGTAATATATTAGCTATCTTTGCCAATGATATTTTAATTCTCAATATCAGTCGCTTAATACAGGGTTTGGGAGCGGGAGCTAGCGCGTCACTTTGGCGCTCTATGTTTCGAGACAGATATTCTAGCAGTGATATGGCTAAATATGGTGGGTACCTAACTATAGCTATGACATTCGTAATGCCAGCAGCTCCACTTGTGGGAGGTTATTTGCAAGAAATATTTAATTGGCAAGCAAGTTTTATATTTATGATTATTTATGCCATCATTAGCATATTGTTAGCTGTACTGTTATTAGATGAATCACATAAAACAAAGGACATCCATAAATTTTCAGTTATTAATATTTTTAAAAATTACTCAATATTAATTACCAATAGGATCTTTATTGGCTATACATTATGCTCATTTTTTAGTTTTGGAGCACTATTTTCTTGGTTTGTAATTGGTCCTGTAATAATAATACATCACCTTGGGCATAACCCAAGTTTATTTGGTTGGTTTGCCCTAATTTGTGCTGGTGGTCCAATATTTTTAGGGGGTTATCTGAATGGTAAATTTATTAAAACATATGGTTCTAAAAATTTACTTAAGCTAGGCTGGAGTTTGATGTTTATTGCAGGAACTCTGCTTTTATCTGGATTTTACATCTTTGGAGTTAATTTATTTGCTATTTTTATCCCAATGGCACTTTTTAATTTAGGAGTTTGTTTTATTTTTCCCAATTCTTTTGCACAAGCATTTGCGCCTTTCGGGCACATGGCTGGCACAGCTTCCGCACTTTATGGATGCCTACAAATTACAGGAGCAGTGGTCATAGGAGCTGTCGCTTCTTATGTACCAAACAATACTCAGGTGCCACTAGCAATAATCATGACAATGTCTCCTGCATTATCATATCTTATATATAAAATCTTAAAATTGCATAGATCTTAAATCCAAAAGTATCTATGTGATATTTGCCCTCTTCCCTACCTCTCTATTCTTCTTAAGCCTTATTTATTTTAAATATTTTTCGATGTCTCCAAGTTCAAAGTACCGTTCTATTATCACATCATTATTACGATCTAATATGCAATAATATGGGACTGCATTATCATAATTGATTTTTGTATTTATAAAAAACTTCCCTATTTCTTCCTGCTGTTTGAAATAATATATTTTAAATTTATTTTTCTCATTATTTTTTGAATAATTTTCTAATTTTTTAAAATTATCATCTAATGAAATATTTATAAAATGATATTTTTTTGATAATTTATTATCAAGTTGCATTTTTGAAATTTGATCTAAAGACTCGTTGCATTCATAACACCAAGTGGTAAAAAAATATAATAATTTGGATTTTTCTCTCTCATCGTTAATTAATTTATTCATTTTTTCCGATGTTATTGATTCTAACTCAAAACCATTAGATACATTTGCAAATAACGATGTTACTGATACAAATATTATTACATATAATACAAATCTACTCATCTTTTTGCTCATTGTATAGAGAAATTCCTTTGACTAAATCTATTGCCCTTTGAAGAGTATAGTCATTTGAATAATTACCAAAATCATGCTGCTTTTTATCAATTAATTCACCTTTGTCACTTAATTCAGCAGATGGAATGATGATTTCAATATTGGGTATTATACATTCTTCCTGAATTGACCTTCCAAGCGGTGTATAAAATTTGGCGGTGGTTAATTTTATAGCAGATCCGTTACTAAAAGGAATTAGATTCTGCACCAATCCTTTACAAAATGATTTTTCACCCATAACCAGTGCTCTTTGATTATCTTGAAGCGCTCCTGCAACAATTTCAGAAGATGAAGCAGAACCATTATTAATTAAGATCACAATTGGTAATCCTTTAATTATATCTATCCCCTCTGCCTCATAAGTAATTTCTTCGTTGGTAAATCTGGTTTTTAATGATACAATTTTCCCTTTTGTTAAAAATAATCTTGAAACCTCTACTGCTTGGTCTAGGATACCTCCAGGATTGTCTCTTAAGTCTAAAATCAAACCCTTAATTTCTTTACGGCTATTAATTACTTTTAATAATTCATTTTTTAAAATCAAACTGGTTTTTTCACTAAAACTACCTATTTTTGCGTAAATTACTTTGTCCTGGTTGTAAAAAAGAATTTTTGTAGGAATAAGCTTAATAACTTCTCTAGTTATTATTAATTCCTTAATTTCTCCTGAATCTCTATAAATTTTTAATTTCACCTTACTTCCAGGCTCTCCTTTTAATTTATCTGATGCTTGCACAATACCCATACTGCCAATTGCCTCATCATCAATCATTACAATAATATCACCAGGCTTAACACCAGCTTCATAAGCAGGTAGACCTTTATACGAAGAAATAACTTTTAAAAAGCCTTGCTCCATATTGATTTCCACCCCGATACCACCAAATTCTCCTTTTGTACTAGATTTCATATTATCATACTCTTCTTTATTCAAAAATGTTGAATAAGGATCAAGAGAATCTAGCATTCCATTTATAGCACTTTGAATAAGCTTTTTATTCTCAACTTTATCAATGTATTGTTTGTGAATTATATCAATTACTTCTTCAAAATCTTTCATATCTTTATATTTTTCATTTCCAAATGAACAATGCGGAAAGATTAATAGTGTACATAATATTAGCTTGATAAGAAATATTTTTCCTTTAGATAACTCTGCTTGCACGCCGTATAAAAATATATTTACTTTGATGAACATCAGTATATCATGAAATCGAAAAAAACATTAGATTTTTTTATGAAGATATATTGCGATGGTTCATGCCTAGGTAATCCTGGACCTGGTGGATGGGCAGCTGTATTTGTTAAAGACAATCAAGTTATAAAAAAAATTTATGGATTTGAAAAACATACCACTAATAATAAAATGGAGCTCACAGCTGCAATTAAGGCTTTGGCAAATCTCAAAGAAACCCATGATTTGCAAATTTTTACTGATAGTAATTATTTAAAATTTGGTATAACAGAATGGATAAAAAGCTGGAAATTAAATAATTGGAAAAATGGCAAAATTAAAAATATAGAATTTTGGCAAGAATTAGATAAATTAAATTCCATGCAAAAGACTTCTTGGTTTTGGGTTAAAGCTCATAATGGCGATAAATACAATGAAATGGCAGATGAGCTTGCAAGGTGTGCAGCAATTAAAAAGATTGAATTAACTTAATTAAAATTTCATGCGTAAAAAAATTAAAACTAACAACATATATTGGTTATATGGCAAGCATCCAGTAGATTCAGCAATAAATAATACATCAAGAATCATTTATAAAATATTAGTTACTAAAAATACAAATCAATTAATAGATAAATATAAGGCTATTATTCAAGATAAAAATATTGAGGTTGAAGTATTAACTAATACTGAAATTAGTGAAGAAATCGATATTCAAGAATCTGTACATCAAGGTGTTGCAATACAAGTTAAGAAATTAGAATTTACTTCTATTGAAAAGTTGCTCAAAACAGTTAATGAAAATAGCACTATTTTGTTTTTAGACCAAATAACTGATCCTCAAAATATTGGAGCGATAATTAGATCATCACTGGGCTTCAACGTAGATGCGGTAATTACAACAAAAGATAATGCACCATCTGAAAATTCTACTCTCGTAAAATCTTCAGCAGGAGCGTTTGAATATATCCCATACATTCAGGTAACAAATATCTCTAGAACGCTTAATGAATTAAAGGAAAATGGTTATTGGATTGCCTCTATTGTACAAAATGGAAATTGCTCAATCAAAGAAATCGCTAAATTTGATAAACTGGCATTAGTAATGGGTTCAGAAGGGAAAGGTGTTAGAGATATAAACTTAAAACAGAGTGATATGACTGCCAAAATAGAAATGTCATCAAAGTTAGAGAGCCTAAATGTATCTAATGCTACTGCTATTGTGCTGCATCAATTATATATATCAAATAACAAGTAATAAAGGTACGTTACGTTTGTTATTAAGCTCGCCTTTCTTTATGCATAATGAAATACACTCCACTCAACACAATGAGTCCATAGCCTACTAATGAATACGTATTAGGTATACCTTCATTTAAAATTAAATAAGCAAAAATACCTGTGAAGGGTAATCTTAGATAATCAAAAGGACCTACCACTGACATATCAGAAAGCTTATATGCCTTAAAAAACGATACTTTATGCAGAAGACTTGCAAGGCCAGCTGAAAAAACCACTAAATATGCAGTAATAGAAAAATCAGGCCAAGTTGCTAAGTTAGCATTCATTGAGTAATTTGCAAAATCAAACCAGCTATTGGGAAAGTCAAATGTAAATTGAAAATACGCTACTGGAAATGCAAAGATTGATGCAGACAAACTAGAATAAAACAATTGGGCACGAGAATGTTCAGTTTTTGTTAATTTTTTTATGACTACATTATTTATTGACCAAAAAATCAATGCTGAGAAAGCATACCAATACCCTGAATTAAAATCTTTTCCTATGCTTGTAAAATCCTTAATAAAAAATATACCTAATATACTCCCTAAAAGTAACACCACTTTAGGAGTGGTTAGCTTTTCATTAAATACCAACACCCCTGCAACAACCATAAATGCTGGGGTTAGCTCAGATATCGCTGCTGCATTAAGTACATTCATAACAGATACAGCATGAAACATGCAAAGTGAACCCATAATACTAAAGAATCCCCTTAAGGTATGAAATAAAAGCTTTTTTGTTTTCAGATGATGAACAAATCCACGTTTAAAGCATGATAATAACGTTAAGATCAATATAGTTATTTTATATAACAACCCGACTTGGTTTGAAGTAAAACTAAAATCATTTGTAAGAATTTTTACTATTATATAAAGCAGGGACATAAAAAACGCATTTACCACCATCAATAATATGCCCGATAAATGATTAGATGTCTTAAAAGAGGTAATGAACTTAATCACAATATACAAAGTAATATATAAAGCTTTTTATTACTGCAAATTTGTAGTATATGTCAATATAATTTTATAATGTTGTGATATTTAATTATTATATTTATATAAATAAAAATAACAAATAAGATTTTTTTTGGAAGGGTGGCCGAGCGGCTTAAGGCGCACGCTTGGAAAGCGTGTTTACTGTAACAAGTAACAAGGGTTCGAATCCCTTTCCTTCCGCCACATTGCTAATCAACACTCCCCAATATAAAAATGTTTTTGAAAATGGAGCTGAAAAGTTACAAGAAATGAAGATTAATTTTAGTCAATTTTAGTTGACGCTGACCGATCAAGATAATTATCGTTCAACCATTATTTTTATTCACCTAAAAATCGGTGCAAATTTCATTAGATTCAAGTATATTAAGACATTGATCGTGCTGCATATCTTGCTTATCAAAAGATTATTTGTTTATATATTAATAATTATACCTGTCACTTTTTTATAATCATTAATCCTTAGGTCTCTTAGTAAGATAATACATTGAGTACTGTAATCGTGTATAAATTTATTAGATGCTATAATAAAATCCTTTCCCTCAAGAAGGCGCTCTCAATCTCCTTTGCAACAACACATCTACCGCGCCGTGATATCACAGGGCTTGCTAAAAATGATAATTCATCTACTCCATCATCCTTGCAATTTATTACTTTAGTATAATCTTTATTATATACAAAATTTTGATACTTTACTTCTCCATCTGCAACACATTTTCCTACTTCTCTAATAACCCCCCGCCTTCAAGAAACTTTAGACATACATCTCGTTTTTGATTACTAGTGCATTCTATAATGAACCTCATAAATTAGACCAAATATATATATTAAAGGGAATAAAAATAATAATAATTAGGTATAATTTAAGGTAAAAATACTGACAAATAATAAGGCATATAGTTCAAAGATAAAAGGTAAGGTTGCAATAGCAACAATAAAATGAGATAAGACGTTAGCAGAAATCAGTAGTTTATATAACGTATCTCCTAAAAGAGCCTGCGTATGGAAGAAACAGCTACTAGAGCAAGTAAATCTTGTTTATGAAAATGGAAATGATAACCAAAGAATAGAGTTAGAATATGAGAATAAAATAAGTGATTTACATAGGAAGATAGGCGAATTAAGCATAGAAAATGAATATCTTAAAAAAAATTAAACTAACCCCACAAAGCGAGAGGATAAAAATGTTAGAAGAAAATCATAAGTTAAGTATCCGCAGATAATACGATATATTGGCAATAAATAGATCAAGTGCTTATAATAAAAAAGTTAAAGAAAAATTCCTTTAAAAAATATAAAAATTGGTCTTGACTTTGGGGTGCACTATAATCCTTATAAAGTGCACTGTGCATATATCTGAACCCATTTTGTTCGTCATCTCTGTCGTAACCGTCTTTTTCAAGATCTATTTGATAACTTCTTACACCGCATTTAAAGCTAATTTCAGTCATTAAAACCTATTATTATTTAGACTAATCAAAAAAAATTTTTCTTTAAATTTTTAATACCCTCTTTTGACAAATGCTTTTTCTTAATTTCTTTGTACTTTTTCTCAGTCCTCGTCTCTAAATTCTCTTTGAAATCATCAAATTCCTTTTGTACAACAGAATGCAGCAGAAACTTAATTATAACTAAGCATACTACTGCTGAAACAAATATATTCCACAAAGTAGAAAACAAAAATTTAAACATTACGAATACGATATCATTTTATAATAAAATTAATGTATTACTTATTGTCTCTCTCTTTCTTTTCAATTGCTGCGCCTAATATATCTCCAAGGCTTGCACCACTATCAACAGAACCATATTCTGCTATTGCTTTTTTCTCTTCAGCAATTTCTAATATTTTAACTGAGAAATTTAGTATTTTCTTACTCTTATCATATGAAATGATTTTTGCATCAATCCTATCACCAATAGTAAATCTTTCAGGTTTTTGTTGATCTTTATGTTTGGATAAGTCATATTTTTTTACGAAACCTTTTACACCCTCTGGTGCTTCAACATATAATCCATCCTTCGTTACTTCCAAGACCTTACATGTCACGACTTCTGCTTTAACTAATTTATCTGTAATTTCTTTATAGTTGCTTTCCTCAAGTTGTTTGATACTAATGGTAACTCTTTCTCTTTCTAAATCAGAGCTTAGTACTACACCCTCTATATCCTCTCCTGCCTTATAATTTTTCAAAGCATTTCTTGGGTTATCATCCCAATTAATCTCAACTGCAGGAACCAATACATCTAAGTCATTTTCCTTATCACCTTCCATGACATTAACAAATAATCCAAAATCAACTATTTTTTTAATTTTTGCTTTAACTTTTGTTCCAACTGGATATTTATCAACAAAACTTTTCCATGGATTTTCTGTACATTGTTTAATGCTTAAGCTGATTCTATGTTTGTCAATATCTAAGTCTAACACCACAGTTTCTACCTCATCTCCAATATTAACAAGCTTCGTTGGATGGGTATTCTTAGTATTCCAATCAATTTCATTTAGGTAAACCAACCCTTCTATTGATTTTTCAAGCTCAACAAATACACCATAATCTGAAATACCAATTACTTTGCCTTTATGCTTTGTGCCGCTAGTGTATTTTTTCTCTAGACCTTTCCAAGGGTTATCACTAAGTTGCTTTAATCCCAAAGAAACTCTCTGTACTTCTGAATTATATTTTGTCACGACAACCTTAATCTCTTGACCTAAAGTTATCTTTTCTGAAGGATGTGATATTTTTTCCCATGAAATATCTGTTATGTGTAATAATCCATCAATATCGCCTAAGTCTATAAAAGCACCATAGTTGGTAATATTTTTTACCACTCCATCAAAAGTCATACCTTCTTTAATACCTGCTAGAAGTTCACTTTTTGCTTCTTTTCTTGAATCCTCAAGTATTGCTCTTCTAGATACAACTACGTTACCCTGCTCTCTATCTATTTTTAAAATTTTAAATGGCTGTTCAATATTCATTAATATTGAAGGATCCTTTACAGGTCTAATATCAAGTTGACTACCTGGTAAAAATGCTAAAATACCTTCAATGTCAACAGCAAATCCACCTTTATTTACTTTGCCAATTATTTTTCCATTAATACTGCTATCACTTGCACTTAATTCCTCAAACTTATTCCAAGCCATCTCTTTCGCTACTTTATCTCTGCTTAATTGAGTACACCCATTTCTTCCTTCTAATCTATCAATATATACATCAAATTTATCTCCTACTTTAATTTCCTCTTTATTGGAAAATTCATTAATTGATACCCTTCCCTCACTCTTCAGACCAACATCGATAAAGATTATATCACCTGAGATATTTACTATTTCTCCTTCAACAATAGAACCTTCTTTTGGTTGATTTTTTAAACTTTCTTCTAATAATTGAGAAAATTTTTCTTGTGAGAAATTTAGTATGTTTTCTATGTTCATATTTTTTTGTTGTTAATATTTAGTTATTTTCAATCTTTTTTAGCACTATATCTAATACTTTATCAATATTTAGCCCACTTGTATCAACCAAAAATGAATCTTCAGCTTTAGCTAAAGGCGCGATGTTACGCCCCTTATCCCTTTCATCTCTAATTTTAAGATACTCAAGCACTAGTGGCAGTTTAATACTTTTTCCCATTTTTTGCAACTGTTTATACCTTCTATTAGCTCTTTCTTCAATAGTAGCATCAAAAAAAAATTTAAAATTTGCATTTGGAAAAACGACAGTGCCAATATCTCGCCCATCAATTACAACACCTTTTTTATTTTCTGCAAATTTTCTTTGTATATCTAATAGCACATTTCTTACATTTTTTTGCATTGCTATTTTAGATGCTATATCGCTAATATTATCGGAATAAAGCTCCTTTGAATCTATTGGCTTGTAAAAGTCAATTTCTTTAATTATATTTGCTAAATCTTGATCTTCCTCTAAATTCAAATCATGTGCATAGCAATAATACGCCACTTTTCTAAACATTATACCTGTATCTAAGTAGTCATATCCAAGTTTATTAGCTAATAGCTTTGCAATCGTACCCTTTCCAGATGCTGCAGTGCCGTCAAATGCAATCACAACTGTTTTAGAATTGTCATCCATACTGTGTTATTTTATATACTGTACTAATTTTTCAACACTTGAAATTTTCATACCATGTTTTTTAGAAAATTTTAGCAAATCATTTCTCCTAGCCATGGTACCATCATCATTGATAATTTCACAAATAACCATTGCTGGTTTTAATTTTGCAAGCTTTGCTATGTCAATTGCAGCCTCAGTATGCCCCCTTCTTTCAAGAACACCTTTTTCTCTAGCAATCACTGGGAATATATGTCCAGGAACTTTAAAATCATTAATTGTTGAATTTTCACTAATCAATCTCTGAATAGTATGAACTTTATCAGTAGCTGACATTCCAGTTGAAACCCCTTCTTTTGAATCTATAGAATAAG
>CAJQNX010000028.1 GCA_905479795.1 uncultured Candidatus Midichloriaceae bacterium
AAATCTAATATTTATAATTGAAAATATAAGGGCAATTAAGAGCGAAATTAATGTAATGCTAATTTGTTTGCTAACTAAATGATCTACCACTCCCCCTGCAATTGAAAACATTGCAAATAGATTAACGCACACCAATATTATTATCAGTGTGATGAATAATTTTATTAATAATAATTCTTTTTGTACAGAATATATTTTTTTTATCATTAATTAATTTTCTTCTTGAGCGATTTTTTTTGCTTGATCATCAGCAGTTAGTGCATCAATAAATTGATCTAATTTTGCCTCTTGTAGAACTTCCTCTAAATTATAACTTGTTAAATTGATTCTATGGTCTGTTATTCTATTTTGGGGGAAATTATAGGTTCTAATTCTTTCTGACCTATCGCCAGTTCCTATTTGTACTCTTCTTAAATCTGACATTTCTTTATTATTTTTTTCTCTTTCAATGTCATACAGTTTAGATTTTAAAATTTTTAAAGCTTTTGCTTTATTTTGGTGTTGAGATTTTTCTGATTGAACTATAACTAAGCCAGTAGGAATATGAGTTACTCTTATTGCACTATCTGTTGTATTTACGTGTTGACCACCAGCCCCACTTGATCTATAGGTATCAATTCTTAAATCTTTTTCATTAATTTTAAGATCAATATCCTCAGCTTCAGGTAAAACTGCTACAGTAGCTGCAGAAGTGTGAATTCTTCCACTTGATTCTGTCGTTGGTACTCTCTGAACTCTATGAACCCCAGATTCATATTTTAGTTTTTTATACACACCTTTGCCGCTAATTGATGCCATGGCTTCTTTGCATCCTTCTAATACTAACCCGGAGATTGATAATACTTCAAATTGCCAATTTTGGGTTTCAGCATATTTTTGATACATTCTAAATAATGTGCCAGCAAATAATGCTGCTTCATCTCCACCTGTTCCAGCTCTAATTTCAATTATCGCACCTTTTTCATCAGCTATATCCTTAGGGATTAGCATAACCTTTAATTTCTCTTTTATAATCTCTAGATTTGCCTTAGATTCTTTTTTCTGATCAAAGGCTAAATCTTTTAGTTCTTTTTCTCGATTGTTCAGTAATATATCTTCAGCTTCTTCTAATAGTGTTAAATTTTGCAAATACTCAATTGCACAGAAATTTATTTCAGTTAAATCAAAATGCTCTTTTGCAATTTTAGCAAAATCCTGTGAAGAAATCTTAGAAGGATCAGACAATTTATTACTTAAATTGTCATACTTATCAATTATTTTCTTCAGTCTGTCTTCAAACGCCATACATATAGACTATTAAATTTAGTTTAATTTAACAGGTTCAATGTAATCTATCAAGCATTCAAGAAGATAATGACTTTAATAATGCCAAAATATTTTTCCTAACTTCTGAATTTGATATTTTTTTATATGAACTAGTTAAAATTTCAATTTCTTTAGGTTTTATATCATTTTCAAATGCAGTTTGATTTACATCTGATGCATAATCAATATCAGTTTTATCTGATATTTTATAATCTCCTATTTCATCAAAAAAATATGTAATATCAGTTTTTAAAAATTTAGCAAAATCATAAAGCTTGCTTGCGCTCACTCTATTGACACCTTTTTCATATTTTTGCACTTGTTGAAAGGTAAGATTTACTGATCCTGCAAGATCATCTTGGCTTATTCCTCTCTCAAGCCTTTTTTGTTTTAACTTTTTACCAACATGTAAATCAACATGATGGATGTTTATTGTATTAGAATCGACCATAAGTTTATAACCCTCCCACTTAGTTCAACTTTTATGTAATTTAGAACGCAAACCTGTTGTTATTTTATGTAAAAATATATAATTTTAGACTACTACCTAATTTTACATATATCTATTATTGTAATAATTTCTATTTAAAAACAATAAATAATGGTATATATTAAATGTTTAGTTTTATCAAGCATAGTGTAGTAAATAAATGGTAGAGAGATTTCCAATA
This sequence comes from uncultured Candidatus Midichloriaceae bacterium, assembly GCA_905479795.1. GTDB lineage: Bacteria > Pseudomonadota > Alphaproteobacteria > Rickettsiales > Midichloriaceae > Aquirickettsia. Next base: position 1,977 of record CAJQNX010000028.1, read on the forward strand.
TCAAGAGAAGGTATGAATAAACTTGAGCTAGAGCTTAAGAATTTAAGAAATGTTGAGAGAGTGAATGTGATTAAGTCCATAGCGGAAGCAAGGGCACACGGCGATTTATCAGAAAATGCAGAATATCATGCTGCTAGAGAAAAGCAAGGCTTCATAGAAGCAAAAATATTTGAGCTTGAAGATAAAATTTCTAGAGCGGAGATTATTGATGTTGCACAAGTTCGAGGTGAAGAAGTAAAATATGGAGCATCAATAAAATTATTCGATGAAGATAAGGGCAATGAAATTATTTATAAAATTGTTAGTGAATATGAGGCAGACGTTTCAAAGGGGCTGATCTCAATTACATCTCCTTTAGCTAAAGCTTTGATTGGAAAAAAAGTAAATGAGTCTTTAGAATTCAACACTCCTAAAGGTATGAAATACTATCAAATAATGTCTGTAGATTACACTTAGCATTTGTAGCTCAGCTGGATAGAGCGCTATCTTCCGAAGGTATAGGTCGTGGGTTCGAATCCCTCCAAATGCACCATTTTACTTAATAATATTGTATTTATAGATATTTTTATAATCGCTCAATTTAAATTACTTGTAATTTTTTCCAATAAGCTATTTTGTTTTAATCTGCAAAAAAGATGATCAAAATCTACATGCTTTAAATTTTGATCTTGATTAAAACAGCTATACACATAACTAATTTCCTTAGTTTCTGGATTTATGTGTTTTTGCAAGCATTGAGCACAAATTTCCTTCATCATACATTGCATAGGGGAATTAATTGATGCAAAGGATTTTATATTTGGATCAAAAAGATTTTTTAAATCGTTCTGTATTGCATATGAAACTGCTTTCATCATTGAATCAGAGCCTATTGTAAGCATTCTATTATAATCTTTCAATTTCAAGCCATCACTAAAATGAATGTCATAATTTTCTAAAGCTTTTACAATGTTGCCATGAAAAGATTTATTATTTATGTTTGATAATTTTAATTCTGATTCATCGCAGCACCAAATAACCTGATTTGCAGCTTTTTCAATTTCTTGGGGTTTAAATATGTCTTCTTTTCTTTTGTAACCTGCAAAATATAAAACATGGCATCCATTATCTATCAATGCTTTACCTATAGAAAACAATACTGCATTGCCTAATCCTCCGCCGATTAATATTACATTTTCATTTTTAGGTATGTATGTTGGTGACCCTGTTGGACCCATTAGGCTAACAATCTCTCCAGGTTCTAAATCTTGGCAAAAATTTGAAGAACCACCCATTTCAAGAACTATTAATGAAATAATCCCATGAGTTTTATCAACGGAGGCACCAGTAAGAGCCAATGGTTCAATAGCTTTTAAATAACCATTATTAATTTTTGCATTAGATTCATAATTTTGTAGTCTATAAAACTGTCCAGGTTCAAATTCACTTGCAGCTAATGGAGATTGAACAAAAATTTCAACAACATTTTTGTTTAATCTATTTACTTTAATAACTTTCGAAATTAATTGGTTATTTAATTTTTCAAAAAATTTGTTATTTTGAAGTGCATTATTTGTATTATATTTCAAAACTTCTTTAGCGATTGATTTGTAACTATTTTTTGCACTTGCCATAGCTTTCACAACGCTACCAGAGTATTTTGGATGTGAATCACCTAAGATACTGATACTAAAATTATCTTCTATGTTTGTAAAAAAAGCTGGCTTTGGCGCTTCTTTAACCATAGAAAAGTACTTGCCATTTAATTTGAAATGTTCTGGATCTTCCCTTGCTAAAGTTGTGTTGGGCGCAGTGCCTGTGGCAATTAATATTGTTTTGGCCCAAATAGTTTGATTATTGCATATAATTCCTTTGCAGTGATTAAATTTATCTAAAATAATTTCTACTGGACATGTGTTATCCACAAACTCTATCCCCTCTTCAAATGCTTTTTCAACTTCTTCATGATTCAATTTATATGCAGGAGATTCTTCAAAATTTTTTCTATATATAATTTTTACTCCTCCCCATTTCTTTAGTAATGAAAGCTTTTCTTTGGGATTAACTCGTAATTCTTTTGCATGTTTAATAAATTCTAAAGCAACTTCAAGTTCCTCATCACCTAAAGTTTTTAAAAAAACATCTCCTAATTTTTCATATTGAATTAAAAATTTTTCTACCATTATAGGGTAATAAGCAAGGCTTTCAGTTGCTGTATCTATTGATGTTAATCCTCCGCCAATAACAACAATAGGTAGCCTTATTTGTAAATTTGCTATGCTATTTTTCCTTGAAGTTCCAAGAGTTTGTAATGTCATTAGAAAATCAGAGGCACTTCTAGCTCCCTTACATAAAATATTTGGAATATCTGGAATATTTGGCTTTCCTGCTCCAATTGCCAGTGCAACATGACTAAACCCAAGTTCTTTTGCAGATTTATAATTGATTGTGCTACCAAATCTTATACCACCATACATTTTAAAATTTTCTCTACGCTCTAGCATCAATCTTAAAATAGTAAGGTAATTTTTATTCCATCTCACAGTAATTCCATATTCTGCTACTCCGCCAAAACCATAAGCTTTTCTTTCACTAAGCCTTTCCTCTATTTCTGAAATATTTTTTATTGGTTTGAAATTTGCTCTACTCCCATCTTGCATTATGCCGGAAAATTCACTTTGAATTGGCTCAATTTTCAATCCATCAATTCCCACCACCGTAAATCCCTCATTTATTAAGTAATGGGAAAGAGTGAATCCTGCAGGTCCCATTCCCACAATTAGAATTTTATAATTGTTAAGCTCCTTTGGTAAATATTTTTCCGATTTAAGAGGATTCCATTTTGTTAGCAAGCTATATATTTCAAAACCATAATCAAGTTTTAAAACATCATCCAGAATTTTAGTTTCAATTAAAGGAATGTCAACTGGTTCCTGCTTTTGATAAATGCATGATTTCATGCAATCATTACATATTCTATGTCCAGTTGCTGCTATCATTGGATTATCAATAATTGCAGTAGCAAAGGCACCTATAATGATGCCCTCCTTTTTAAGAAAATTCATTTCTGAAATTTTTTCTTTAAGCGGACAGCCCTTTAATTCAACTCCAAGGGGATTTTTTTTAATATTGCTTGTTGTTTTATCGGTCAACCCTTTTGAACAAGAGTCTTTATCTTGTTTATGGCAATATAAACAGTAATTAGCGTTAATAATAGCAGTATGTTGATTTATTGTATGGTCAGTTAAGTCAAAACCGGTCCTAGCTCTTAGTTTATCTTTATTAAAGCATTTTGTTTTATTACTAGATTCTGAATATTCAATTAATTTATCA
>CAJQNX010000029.1 GCA_905479795.1 uncultured Candidatus Midichloriaceae bacterium
CTGCTGCATCACCCTGAAGCCTAGCTTGTATTACTCCTTTATCATTAATAGTAACGGTATCTCTAATATTTGTTGGAATTATCGCCTCTGGATCAACTATGTATCCTTCTATAGTTGTGATCCTACCTTCGTTATCTAGTGTCAATTGACCATTTCTAGTATACGCCTTCTCCCCATTAGGAAGGTTTATAACAAAAAAATTGTTCCCAGTATTATCAACTATCTGAAGACTTAAACTCTCCTTTGAACGCTCCATCCCTTCTCCTGGAGCAAAATTTATTGATGTTGCACCAATCCCAACACCCGTCCCATATTGAATTCCTTGTGAATAATATTCACCTTCAGATTGATTTCCCGTCCCAGCTGCTCTTTCCGTTTGATAGGGAAGTTCATTAAATTCAGCAACGCTTTTTTTAAACCCTGGTGTATTTGAATTTGCTAAGTTATTCGCAGCAGTATCAACCCTTTTTTGTTGAGCTGACATTCCAGTTGCCGCAATATTTAGTGCTCTAAAATTAGACATAAATTTCTCCTTTATTTATTTACTTATTACTCTAAAAGAATTCCTTTGCATGCCGTATACATCGGTGATCAAATTTGAACTCATAGAAAATTTCTTTTGCAAATCAATTAACTTTGTTGTCTCAATTATAGGACTAGTATTAGATTCTTCTAAAAATCCTTGCAATACTTGAGGTTTATCAGATGGCACGGCTTCAAGAGTTGTTTTAAAGTAGCCATTCCCAGCTTTTCTTAATAATTTAAGATTTGAAAAATTAAACACCCCTATATTTCCAATCAAATTTTCAGATATATAGATATTGCCACTTTTATTAATAAAAACATATTGATTTTGCAAAGGAAGTGTTATTTGCCCTCCATCTTCAGATAAAACATAATTTCCTTGTTGATCAATAAGTGCACCCTCATTATTAATTAAAAACCTTCCATTTCTGCTATAGAAATTTCCATTTGGAGTTTCAATCATAAAAAAGCCTTCTCCATTAATTGCAACATCAAAAGGCCTACCAGTCTGATTCAAGCTTCCTGATGTAAAATCGGATATTGAAGCAATATCATTTGGCATTTTCAAATCAGAAATTTTATCTCTCGCAGTATAGCTAGACATAATTTGCACGTCTTTTTTAAATCCTGTAGTATTTGCATTAGCCATGTTATTAGCCGTTATACTCAATTCATCATTCAACGCTATTTGGTTAGAGAGCGTTGTATATATACTGTTATCCATTGCATCACACTTTTGCGTCAACGCAAGTAGACATGCAGCCAGCATCAAGGTACTTACGCCACTGAGTCTAATTAAAATGGATATTTTTTTTATTTTACTTACAATAGTCATCAAGCCACTTTCAAAACTTATTCAACTTTAAAACTAAAAAAAAACTTAATCAAGTTAAAAAGGTAATTTGTTTTGTGTTTTATGATTATTCCTCTTCTGGGATATAGATTTTTTTTTAGTATTTATATTAGCTCTAAATTCGCCAAATGCACTTCCATCATGAAATTCAATTTCAATTAATTGACTTTTGTCTAGGTCATTAAAAGACTTTATCAATTTTTTTTGTTTACTCCTTGTTAACGTAAATCCTCTTTTTAAAACATTGTGATAATTATAAGAAATAAGTAATTTTCTTGAAGAGGCTAAATTATTTGAAATTTCATCCAGTTTACTTCTATATAATCTTGTTAATTTCCATAATAAGTTATCAAGTCTCTGATCACAAGAATTTGTCAAGCGCATTAAATTAGTAGTGGATAGCTTTAAGGAATCAACCTTCCATTCATAATTTTTATATAACGAATTAAAATTTATTTTTAATGAAGTGGAAATATTTATAAGCTTATTGTTAAGTTGTTCAAAATGGGTGGTTGTATTTTTTAAATTGGCTAATACACTTTTTAATTCTACTTCCTTTAAATTGATAAAGCTCGGCAAAATATTATTTAAAGTAGATTTAATTTTATCTAGCCTTATATTGATTTCTGATTTATCTGGTGTGATTAATTCAGCTGCTGCTGTTGGAGTTGGAGCTCTTACATCCGCAACTAAATCAATCAGTGTATTATCACTTTCATGCCCAATAGCAGATACTATAGGAATTTTTGATTTAAACACTGCTCTAATTAATATTTCTTCATTAAAAGGCCATAAATCTTCGATTGAGCCCCCTCCCCTCGCAATAATTATAACATCCGGCGCAGAAATATGTTTTGGTAAATTGTTTAATCCCTCTATAGCTTCAACAATATATCCCGCAGCTTCATTTCCTTGAACAACTACGTCCCAAATTAATGCTTCCGTTGGGAACCTATCTTTCAATCTGTGAATAATATCCTGTATAACAGATCCTTTTAGCGATGTTATTATGCCAATTTTTTGTGGAATTTTTGGCAAAGCTTTTTTAAATCTCTTATCAAATATCCCCTCATTTCCCAACTTCTTTCGCATTTCTTCAAGCCTTGCAAGAAGCATCCCTTCACCAGCTAATTTAATCTCTTTAATAATGAGTTGATAATTTGATCTGCCTGGATATGTACTAATACTTCCTTCACATATTACCTCCATGCCGTCTTCTAATTGAATAGGTAATTTTATGGCAACATATCTCCAGCATATCGCATTTATAACTGCATTTTCATCTTTTAGTGAAAAATAAATGTGCCCAGAACTTGCAACCTTAATACCAGACACCTCCCCTTTAATTGAAACACCTTTAAAAGAATTTTCAACATATTGTTTTATAATGAGAGATATTTCCGTAACGGTATACGGATTATCATCTTCATTAAAATTCTTGTTAATTGATTTATGTTCTTGAAAAAGCATTTAATTTTTATTATTGATGAATTAATTTATAAAATATAATATCGTGTTATATTAATTTTATTCTGTTAAGTATATCACTGTAAATAGTAAATTATGAACAAAAAATTTATTTTCTTTATCTTTATTAACATTTTTTTAATTACAACCTCTTATTCAGGTCAAATTGATAACAATGAAGGTATATTTACAGTAATGGATATAAAAACATCTGATGATACAGGAGATTTAGATGATTCTATAGAAATTGCCAATAATAAAGCAGTAATTAAAGGGTTTAAACACTTAGCTTTTAAAATTATCCCTGCAAGTTTTCGAAACAAAATTTATCATATCCAAGAAAGGGAAATTCTAAAAACTGCTAAAAAAATAATTCCAACGCAAGAAAGAATGACTAATCATTCTTATACGGCAACACTAAATATCGAATATGATCCTAATAAAGTTATAGATGTCCTAAACAAATATGGAATTAGGTATAAAACAAATTACTCTAAGGATATTTTATTCATTCCAATATTTTTTGAAAATGAACTTTTGGCTCGTCAAGATTGGAGATGGAAATGGCTAAATCTAAATGGATATTTTGGATTACTAAAGTTCAAGATATTTAAACGTAACACTTATATCTCCCTAGACAATAAGTATACAACATTGTTTGAGCCCTATCATACGTTTGATGAAATTCTTAATAATTATGATGTCAAAAATATAGCCGTGGTATTTGCTGAGATGAATAAAGATCAGCTTGAGATGACAATTAGAATTCTAAAACCAGATGATGACACAATAAAATATTTAATCATTAAAAAGAATTTTAATGAAAACTATAAGAATTTTTTTGATAGGGCGATAAATCAATTACTAGAAAATTTTGATTCTGAGTTAAAAGGTATAAAGGCATTTGATCAAAAAATAATATTTAGCTCTAAGGTAAAGATTAACTCTAAAACTCCTCAAGTTTGGGCTGCCATTAAGAATAAATTAAGCAATATACCTGAATTAAAAGATTATCGAATTATATCGTCAACCATTGACCAAATAGAGGTAGAATTAAATTACACAATACCCGTTCTATTCTTCAAAGAATTATTGCAAAAGCACGGTATCTTCTTAAATAAAAAAAATGATGAGTGGTTCTTAACTTTATATAAATCAAGTAATAAATGAGAGGCAAGTTAAATCCTAGATGCGGCTATTTAATAGGTCTAACTGGCAATATATGCACTGGAAAAAGCTTAGCACTGGCAACATTTAAAAAAATGGGTTTTCAAACTATTTCCATGGATAGATATGTTGATGATATAATGAGCATAGACACCTCCTTAAAAAATAAAATAGCAGAGAAATTTCCAAATTCCTTGATAAATGGAAATATTTCTAAAAAATTACTTGGAAACATTGTTTTTCATAATAAGAGCGCAATGAACGATTTAGAAAAAATTTTCACACCATATGCAAAAGAGAAAATTCAACAAACATCAAATGAAATTCACACAAATAGAGCTCGCTCGACTGTAGTTGAAATCCCACTCCTATTTGAGAAAAAAAGAGAGCAATATTTTGATATCATTATTTATTTATTTTCATCCACAAAGACTATGTTAAATAGAGCGTTAAAAAGAAAAAATATGACTGAAAAGAAATTTTTTGCGATTCTTGATAATCAAGCCCATAAAAAAGAAGTAATTCACAAAGCAGACTATTTAATTTATAATGAAAATCGACATTATTTATTAAAATCAATTAAAAATATTATACACCATGACAAATTTAAGAGAAGTGATTTTAGATACTGAATCAACAGGACTAGATTACAAACAAGGAGATAGAATTATTGAGATAGGATGCATAGAATTAATTAATAAAGTCAAAACTAATAATTATTATCATACATACGTAAATCCCGAAAGAGGAGTTAGCAAAGGGGCATACAATGTACATGGCATCTCTGGTGATTTTTTAAAAGATAAGCCCTTGTTTTCAGACATTGCAAAAGATTTTTATGCATTTATTAAGGATGCAACATTGGTTATTCACAATGCTAAGTTTGATATTGGCTTTATTAACAATGAATTTTATTTAGTTGGAATGCCAAAAATTTCTATGAGCGGTGTAATTGACACATTATTAGTAGCTAGAAAAAAATTCCCTGGCTCTCCTGCAAGTCTAGATGCTTTGTGCAAAAGATTTAATATTAGTTTAGATAAGAGGGATAAACATGGCGCTCTCATAGATTCAGAATTACTTGCAATGGTCTATGTAGAATTGATCGGTAATGAACAAACAAAATTTCAATTTCAAACTGAAAATAATAAAAATTCACACATTAATTTGCAAAAAGAAAATTTCCCAATCAGGGAATTTCAACTATCTGAGGATGAAAAAAATTCACATAATAAAATGCTTACTAATATTTCAAATCCTCTTTGGAAAAAGTACAATTGATGTCTGCTAATCTTTTACAATATAATTATATACTTTGACATTAATTATTAATAGAATATAAATTAAAGAAAAATGTGCCCGTAGCTCAGCTGGACAGAGCGTTAGACTACGGATCTAAAGGTCAAGGGTTCGAATCCTTTCGGGCACACCAATAACATTTGAAGGAAATACGATGAAAAAAGTTATCTTAAGTACAACGCTAGTTATTATACTAATTGCAACTAATTTTATCCTTAGATACATACATATTCAAAATATCGAAAATAACATTGAGTTAATTTCTACTAAGTTATCTGAGGATGGATTAAAATTTAGCTATAAAAACATTGCGTATGAAGGTATGTTTTTTTGGGACATTAAGGGTGAAATCTTAAATCCTACGTTTAAACAAGAAAAATTTGGTTTATCGGAAAAGTCAGATTTAGATTATATAAAATTTACTAGCCTTTTAATCAATAAAAAATTATCCGTAATTTTGGCAAATAAGATAAGCACCAGAATAAAAGACTCTAACGATGAATTTGACTATGCATCAACTTTTGATAAAAACCCTACACTACACATCCAATTTAAAAATTATTTCTTGCTCTTTGATAGCAAAAAACCTGCGGGCACTAAACTAATAGACTTTTTTATAAAGTATATGGAAAGCATACAATATGATTCAACTGGACATAAGGCAAAAATAATAAGCAAAGATACCTCTGAAGAATTAATTTATTCCATCGCTGAAACAAACATTAAGCTTTTAAACTTAAGTACAACCGACTTTAACAATATTGAATTTGGTTTAAATGTAAATAAAAGCAGATATTATAGCAACGATAACGAAGATGATTTCAACAATTATTTATCAGAAGTTGGTGATAGTAGTATAAATTTAAATTCAAATATTTCATTTAACTTTAAAGATGATTCCGAAATAGAATTAAACAAAGATATCGTTTTAAAAAACATCCAACCAATCTATAAATTAAACGTAAAAGAATTGCAGTTCCTTTCTGATCTGTTTAATTTACGCTTAACCGGTGACGCCATTGTTAATAAAATTCAGATTTTACCATATTTTGATGTAGATTTAAAAATAGGACACCTTACTAAATTAGTTGATTTTTATTTAAAATTTTATAATAAAATTATTGTAAATTCAGCTGTAATGAAAATGCTATCATTGAAAGAAATAAAAAGTGAAGAAAGGGATGCTATGCTCAAAACATTTGAAAAAATTGCAATTCCCTCTGATCAAAAAGAGTATGGATTAAAAATTGTTAATTTAGCTGATAAAAAAATACAAATTAACAATCATCTTATGGATAACGTAATAGACATATATAATTCATATTTAGCTGATTATAATAAGAAAAAAGATGGAAATTTAGTATCTAAAAAGTGATTTGATTAAATTTTATATTTTCCTTGTACATAACTAAATGAATATTTTGGATTTTATATCTCATCAACAATATCGGGATATTTTATATATTCTAAAGATAGCGCAATATGTTTACAAAGGCATTTTCACCACGTTACTTTATTCTATTTTAGCGGCATTTTTAGGAATTATGTTGGGAACCATCTTAGCTATTTTTAGATACTCAAACAATAGAATTTTACTTATTTCTGTTAAAGTATATGTATCTATAATGCGTGGAACACCATTTCTTTTGCAATTGTTTTTCATTTATTTTGCCCTCCCTGGAATATTGAAAATTAATATTCCAATATTTATTGCAGGCATTTTAGCACTTTCTCTAAATTCAGCAGCATATGTTGCTGAAATTATCAGAGGAGGCATTGAATCTGTCGATAAAGGGCAATTTGAAGCTGCAAAATCACTATCTATACCTTATTTAGAAATGATGATTAGCATTATCTTGCCCCAGGCTTTAAAAAGTATTCTACCCTCACTAATTAATGAAATAGTAAGTTTAATCAAAGAATCTGCAGTGATAGGCATAATTGGAGTAGCTGATTTAATGAGAAGAGCTCAAATCATTGCTGCAGAAAAATATGATTTTATAACGCCTTTATGCGTTGCTGCTGTATTTTACTACATAATCATTAGTATTATTGCATATATTGGAACAATTGTTGAAAAAAAATTAAATGATAGAAGTAATTAATATAACAAAAAAGTATGGAAATACTGAAGTAGTGAGTAGTGTTTCTTTTGCATTTAAAATTGGACAAGTATATTCAATAATAGGCTCTTCAGGAAGTGGCAAATCAACTTTTTTAAAATGTATTGCAGGCTTAGAAAAATTAGATGATGGTGATATAAAATATGGCAACATTACTAAACAAAAAATTGGCTTTATCTTTCAACATTTCAATCTTTTTTCTAATATGACTGTGTTAGAAAATATAACTTATGCTCCGCAAAAAGTATTAAAAGTTACAAAACAGGATGCTATTAATGAAGCTAGGCGATTTTTAAAAAAAGTTAATCTTGATTCATCAATTGAAAATCAATATCCCTCAAGTATTTCAGGTGGGCAAAAACAAAGGGTTGCGATTGCAAGAACTTTGTGCATGAAGCCCAAAATCATATTATATGATGAGCCAACCTCTGCATTAGATCCAGAAAACACAGCTGAGGTTTTAAACGTAATAAAAAATCTATCTAAATCAGAAAAATTACTAAGCATCATTGTTACACATCATATGAAATTTGCTCAAAATATTTCTGATAAAATTCTTTTTTTTGATAAAGGTCAAATTATTGAAGAAAACTTTTCAAAAGATTTCTTTATAAACCCTAAAAGCACAAGACTGAAAGAATTTTTGTCAAAAGTGAGAAAAATTGATGAAAATTAACAAATATCAACTCTATTTATTACTGTTTTTTATTGTATTTTTATCTGCTGATGCCTGCTTTATTTTTATGGCGAGTAATACCTATGAAAAGAAACTACCTTTTGATAGTTTTAAAAAAACAACGACTAAAGTCATTAATCATACACAATCAAATGATGAAGCCTTACCAAATTTTTTTAAAATTAATATTGCTCTCTTTAATAATAGTGATTTCATAATCTCTCTTAAGATGGATAAAAAAATTGATTTTAAAAAGCTAATGATTCAGATCTATAGTATAGAAAATAAAAATATAGTTAAAAACTTTATGTTTGATTTCACTAAACAAAATTTATATAAAATAAAGCTCAATTCCTTAGGTTATAATAGATGGGTATTGAAGATAAATTTAGTTGATCACTCGGATCATCATCATTATTTCTCAGCTTATAGAATGATTTTTGATAAAAATAATTATAGAGTTGTACAGATAAATTAAAATGTTTAAATATTCTAATAATAAAATCATTGACCATAATATAAATAAAGTTTTTGAAGTGGTAACTGAAGTTGAAAATTACCCAAAATTCATTCCATGGTGCCATGGAGCAAGAGTTATTTCTAGATCTGAAGATGAAATTATTGCCGACTTAATTATATTGTTTAAAGCTGTAAATTTAAAGTATACATCGAGAGTTACGATAGAAAATAACATAAAAAACGATGGTATAGCTCTTATTGAAACCAAAATGATCAAAGGCCCCTTTAATTTTCTAGAATCACGTTGGAAGATAAAAAAAATTGATGAAACATCCACATATGTTGATTTTAGTATAGAATTTTTATTAAAATCAACATTATTAGAAAAATTATTAACTCCATTATTTAATAAGGCATGTTCAAAAATTCTAAATTCCTTTGATGAATATATAAAAAATTTGCCTTAATTGATTAAAATTACAATTAAAAGAGGAAAAATCCAGAAAAACGTGTTATAAGGTTAGGGTTTGATTTTTAACATACTGTTTCACTTATGACGAAAATTATTGGTATATTAAATTATAATGCAAATTCTTTTTCCGATGGTGGAAAATATAATCATCTTAAAGATGCAAAGCACCGAGTAGATGAATTATTCAAAGATGGGGCTGATATAGTAGACATTGGTATATGCGCAACCTCTTACAAGGCACCTATAATATCTGAATCTGAGGAATTAGAAAGATTAAAACCGTTGCTAGAAGAGATAAATCCTAAAAATATTAGTATTGATAGCTACCATTACACAACTATGAAGTATGCCGCAGATAAAGGCGTTGCATATATAAATGACGTAAATGGCGGCAAAGACCCTAAAGTATTAGAATTAGTTGCTGCAAATCCTAATTTAAATTATATATGCATGAACAGCATTGTTTTACCTGCTGATAAAGAAGTGCGAGTTGAGTCAATTAATGAAATTTATGATTGGGTTGGCAAAAAGATAGAAGAATGTGAAAAATTTGGAATTCAAAAAGAACGTCTTATAATTGATCCAGGCTTGGGCTTTACTACCGATTCTAGTCAATCAATAGGCATATTAAGAAATATTAGATACTTAAAAGAATTTGGAGTCAAAATATGCATTGGTCATTCAAGAAAATCTTTTTTTGAAGCCATTCCTGATTATGAAATGTATGATAGAGATATTGACACTTTAACCGCTTCACTTTATTTACTATTTCATGAAGTGGATTATATTAGAATCCATAATGTAAAAATGCATAAAAGATCCTTTATAATTTTTTCTAACTTGTTGAATACAGTTGATTAATCATGCCAGAATTACTCTTTGAAATTTACTCTGAAGAAATACCAAGTGAAGTACAAGACTTTAGCGCTTGCAAGATTTTTAATAATCTGCTTGAAAGCTTGCATAAATTATTTCATAAAGAATTTAATGGACAGTATTTTTTTACTCCAAAAAGAATAGGATTTTATATATTGGACATCCCTAAAATAGTTGATAGCACTTCTTTAGAAATTAGAGGGCCAAAAATTACTGCTCCCAAAAAAGCAATTGAAGGGTTTTTAAAAAAATACAGTCTGAAAGATATTTCTTATCTTATAGAAAAGGAAGATTATTATTACTATAATGAAACATCAGAAAAAAAATGTGTTAAAGAAGTTATAAAACCAATTATTGAAGAAATCATTAAGACATTTATATGGCCAAAATCAATGAGGTGGGGAAAATACGATATAAAATGGATACGACCAATTCATTCAATATTATGTTCATTTGATAAAGAGATTATCCCGGTCAACTTTGGTCATATTACTGCAAGCAATCAAACATGTGGCAAAAATAAGATTATAAATGTTGATTCTTTTGCAACATATAAACAAAATTTAGAAGAACTTGGTATATGTATTTTTCAAGCAAAGAGATTGGAAATAATTGAAACACAATCTAATAATATTTGTGAATCATTGAACATTTCTGTTATAAAAGATGATGTGCTAATAAGGGAAATTGCCAACTTAGTTGAATTTCCTTATGTTACTATTGGTAAAATTGAAGAAAAATTCATGAAATTACCAAAAGAAATTTTAATATCAATGCTTAAATTTCATCAAAAATATTTGATGACACAAGATAGTAATGGTAACTTGGCACCATATTTTATTATTGTCTCAAATGTTATGACAATTGATAATTTACAAACCATTATTACTGGAAATGAAAAGGTTCTAAGATCTAGGCTTTCGGATGCTGAATATTTTTATAATCAAGATCTCAAAACAAAACTCATTGATAAATTTGTAAAACTTAAAAAAATTACCTTTCATCATGAAATAGGTAGCTACTATGATAAAATACAGACAGTGCAAAAAGTTGCTTTAGACATTGCTAAACAAATGCATCTTAATAATAAAGATAAAATTGAACGAACATCACTACTAATAAAATCAGATCTAGTTACAGAAATTGTAAATGAATTGCCTGAATTACAAGGTATTGCTGGTTATTATTATGCATTAAATGATAATGAAGATAATGATGTTGCAAACGCAATCAAAGAGCATTATTTACCACAAGGTCCTAGCGATCCAGTGCCAAGGAAAGCTTTGAGTATAATAATGGCGTTAGCGGATAAAATAGTTACTTTAAACTCAATGTTTGAGATTAATATTAAACCAACAGGCTCTAAGGATCCCTATGCACTAAGAAGAGCTGCTATTGGTATTATAAGAATTATTTGTTCAAATGAATTGGAAATTAAACTAAGTCATTTACTCAATAAAGACGTGATATATTTTATCAAAGAAAGAGTTGGAATTTTATCAAATAATCAAAAAAATATTTATTCTATTGATTTAAAATATATCAATAATTCTTTATAAAATATTATAAATTAAATCAATACCAACCAATAAATTTCCACCAAATAGCACTGGTCCTATTGACAATAAGCAGAAGTTTATAATAATCAAAAGAATCTTAAAAGTTATAGGCAAGGCATGGGTAATTATAAAAGATTTATGGACGATATTGGTAAGGAAATTGGTTACGGTATCAAAAAAAACGATCATCACATTACACCAATGTCTAAGGCAATTGTTGTTTTAAGGAAAATAAATAATGAATTAAAAATTGTAACTAGTTATCCAATAGATTTTGACGTTAGTAAGGCGAAAGATATGGATGATCAGTATGAAGAATTTTCCTGTTTATTATTATACTTTTTACATGACTCTTATGAGAAGCCAGAAATATCTGAAATACAGACTATACAAAGATATGTTTTAGAAGAGGATAGTCATAATATCAAGAGGGCACTTGAAGAAGGAGCAGTAGTATTAAAACTGGAACCTTTCCCCCATGAATGGATTATAAACACAATAAATCGCGAGGTTGACTCTGGATGGGCACATGAGATAATTGAAATGCTGGAACAAGAAGCTAAGAAAGCTGGGAAAATATAGCTGTGAGAGGGTGTGATATACTTTGTGTAAGTTAAATTATTTTAGTTACTAAATCAGTACCAACCAATAAGTTTCCACCACACACTACAAGTACTTAGCCATATCAATATGTTAATAGTGGAAATAAAAAATCCAATTTTACACCATTTTTGTACCTTTACTCCACTTATCGAAAAATACCCTGGCGCTGTACCAATTGTATAATGAGTTAATCCCCCAGATAATATTGCAAATATGGCTAACACCATAACTGATATTTTATCTGGAATACTAAAATTTAATAAAATAATTAAAAATGGTGCAAATAAAGTTGAAACATATGCTGTTGTGCTCACAAACAAGTAATGTAAATAAAAAAATAAAAACAGCGCTACCGGTATTACAATGGTTTTGTCTACATCATTAATAAAGTATTTAATTTCTTCATTAATCCAATTTATAGCACCAAATTTCACTAAATAATCTGAAAGCATTAATAAGGTGCTAAACCATATAAAAATTCCCCACGCTTTCTTATTAGTTATAACATCATCCCAGGGTATAACACCCGTTATGAGTAAAATTGAAAATCCTATCAATATAGTTTTGGTTGCATTTATCCCCAAATAATCTCCAAATATCCATAGTGTAATCAGCCCTATTAATGTGGATGTAATTAGTATTTCTTCCTTTGTAAATGACTTTAATGAATCAAGCTGACTTTTAGCAAATTGTTTAACTTTACTAATATCTATATTGCTTGGTTTTAAAATATAATACAAAAATATAGGCATAAGGATTAAATTTAACAATCATGGAATTATCGCTGCTATAAACCATGTACTCCATGAAATATTGATACCAAATGTACTGGCAATACTTACTATAAGTGGATTTGCTGCCATTGCAGTTAATGTTATAGCACTAGTAATAACTGTTGAATGAAAACAAACTTGTATTAAATAAAAATTGACATCCTCCTTTTTTCCTTTTTCATCAAGCACTTCTATTAATGATGCAAGAATAGGATAAATAATTCCACCACCTCTTGCAACTATACTCGGTATTGCAGGTGATAGTATTAATTCACAAATCACTAATGTATAAGATAAACTAATTAAACTATTTCTTGATTTACAAATCAAATAGTATGCAATTCTTTTTCCTAATCCTGATTTAGAGATACTCTCTGAAACAAATAATGCTAATAGCACCAACCATGAAACATTTGAATTAAAACCTGATAATGCCTCAGAAGTGCTTAAAGTTCCCGTTATTACTGTTGCAGTTAGGCTCAAAATTGCAAGAGCACCAAGAGGCATTGGTGCAGAGATAATTGTTATGATTGTTGCTATAAATATTATGAGTAAATGCCATCCGCTTTCAGAGATACCATCTGGTTTGAATTCCCATAAGCCTGCAGTAAGCAGAGTTAGTATTATCAATACTTTTGGAATTTTATTTAAAATACTTAGCATGCTATGTAAAAAAATATATCTAATTTATAATTTAGTAATTTTTAAATTGAAGCTGCCTGATTCAATTATGATGTTTTTTTGTCCGCCTAATACTTCTTCAAAGCCATTTTTTATTTCATCCACCAAAGTTTGCTCTTTGATATATTCTGTCCAATTTTCTATACTTTGATTAATCATTACATCATCACTCACAATCTCTAAGATTATTCTATCTGTAATTTCTAAATCCATATCCTTTCTTGTTTGCTGAATAGATCTTACAATATCTCGAGCAATGCCTTCAAGCTCCAGCTCTTTATTGATATCTAAATCAACTAGCACCAGAGCATCATTTGTTGAAAGAGCACCAATATTATTTTTATATTGCTCTTTTGCTTTTAATTTCAAATCAAACTCATTGTTGCTCAACAAACTTCCTGCTATCTCAATTTCATCTCCTACAATTTTCCAATCTCCTGCTTTATTGGCATTAATTATGTCCTTTATTTTTTCTGGCAATCTTTTTGCAAGCACTGAAAAATTAATTTTTATTTTGTAATCAGCATATTTAATAATCTCTTCTTTTCCTAAATTAGCCCAACTCTTCACATTTATCTCATCTAGTACTAATTGCTTCAATTCTTCTGAAAGACTACTATCTGCCACCCCAATAAATGTAACTTTTGAAAGGGGTTGCCTTATACGTATTTTTTGATCATTTCTAATTCTAAGAGCTGTAGTACAAGCATCTCTTACTTTTTCCATATTAAGTATAAGTGCCTTATTGTAAGAATAGGTATCCAAATTTGGAAATTTTTCCAAATGCACACTTGATGAATTAGTATCTAAATTTGAAAATATAGCCTCAGAAATCATAGGTAATAATGGTGCTATTGCCCTGACTAAAATATGTAAAACAGAGTATAATGTATTGTAAGCATATATTTTATCTTGATCTTTTTGGTGGCGCCAAAATCTTTCTCTAGAACGTCTTATATACCAATTATTGAGTATTTCTAAAAACTCTTCCGCAGATTTAGTAGCACAAACAGTGTCATATTCATCTAAAGAAGCTTTTATTGTCTCTACTACATCAACCAATTTTGAAATTATATATTTATCCAAAATGTTTGTGGAATTTAAGTCTAGTTCTGATTGGATTTTGTCTGCTTTAGAATAAATTGAAAAAAAGTGAAATGCATTCCACAATGGTTTTAGGGTGGATTTTACAGCTTCTTTTATTCCATCTGCATTTTTATCCATCACTAATTCTTGCCCCTTCATCACTGATGAAGACATCATAAACCAGCGCATAGCATCTGCTCCATATTTCTCAAACACTTCCTTAGGATCAGGATAATTTTTAAGGCGTTTAGAAAGCTTTTGCCCTCCATCACCAAGAATCACACCATGGCATATGCAATTTAAAAATGGTGGCTTGTCAAACAAAGCCGTAGAAAGAACAATAAGGGTATAAAACCATCCCCTCGTCTGTGCTAAATATTCAACTATGAAATCAGCTGGAAAATTATTTTCAAACCGATCCTTATTTTCGAAAGGGTAATGCATCTGGGCATATGGCATTGAGCCACTTTCAAACCAACAATCAAGAATTTCTGGAACACGCCTTAATTTTGATCTACCAGTAGGATCCGTTGGATTAGGCTTCGTAAGTGAGTCAATATATGGTCTATGTAAATCCTTCACTTTAGTATCAAATGCTTCTTCAATTTCTTTTATAGAACCATAGACCTCTATATGAGGATATTCTGGATCATCACTTTGCCAAACCGGAATTGGACATCCCCAAAATCTGTTTCTAGAAATAGACCAATCTCTTGCATTTTCTAACCATTTACCAAACAACCCTGATTTGATATGACCTGGTATCCAATTAATTTCCTGATTATTTTTTATCATTTTATCTTTAATTGCCGTTACCTTGACATACCAAGATGGAACAGCTTTATAGATAAGTGGTGTATCAGTCCTCCAACAATGAGGATAATTATGAATATATTGTTCTGTTTTTATCCATAAATTTTGGTTTTTTAGACTAATTATTATATCTTCATTTGTTTCAAAAACTTGCTTCCCCACATATTCTTCAACTGGATAAGTAAACTTTCCAGCACTATCAACAGGGCACACTAATTCTATATTATTTTTTTCACATAAAATTTGATCATCTTCCCCGAAACCAGGTGCAATATGCACTATACCAGTACCATCATCTGTTGTAACAAAATCTGCATGAAATATGGAAAAAGCATTCTGCTGATCTTTAAAATAACTAAATACTGGAACATATTTTAGTCCTATCAAATCAGCACCCTTTATCTTTTTTATAATATAATTTCCTAATTCTTTTTCATACTTTGATAGTAAATTTTCAGCAATAATGATTGCTACTCCCTCCTTCTCCACCACTACATAATCAATATTTTCCCCAACTGCTATTGCCAAATTAGATGGTAATGTCCATGGAGTCGTAGTCCAAACAGCAAGAAGGACTGATTTATACCCCTTAATAATCTGATCTCCCTCAATAAGCTCAAATCCAAGAGTGACTGCTTTGCTATGCTTTTCCCTATAAGAATTATCAATTCTTGTTTCAAAATCTGAAACAGGGGTTTCACACGCCCATGAATATGGCATCACCTTCATAGATTGATAAACAAGACCTTTATTATGAAGTTCTTTAAATGCCCAAATTACACTTTCCATGTAATTTTTGTCCATAGTTTTATAATCGTTGCCAAAATCTACCCAGCGCGCCTGTCTAGTGACATAGTCTTGCCACTCATTGGTGTATTTTAAAACTGATTCTTTGCAATAATTATTAAATTTTTCAATACCATAATCTTCTATGGCAATTTTTCCAGATATATTGAGTTTTTTCTCCGCATACATTTCCGCAGGGAGTCCATGACAATCCCAACCAAACCTTCTATCAACCTTTTTGCCACGCATAGTTTGGTATCTTGCAAATAAATCTTTGATAAAACCAGTTAACAAATGACCATAATGCGGCAATCCATTAGCAAAAGGAGGGCCATCATAAAAAATGAACTCTTCATTGCCTTTTAGAGTTTTTAAGAACGTATTTTCTTCCTGCCATTTCTTTAAGACGCTCTTTTCTATTTTACTAAAGTCATCTGTATCTAATTTTATTGAATCTTTAGAACTTATGAACATAAGATAAATTTACCAAAACGATTTGCAAATGTTATACCTAAAAAATCACCAATAAGCAATTACTAGTTCCTTGTGAGCAATATCTATAAAACAACTAGACCGCAAGCGACCTAGTTGCATCGGATGTTTAACTTCCTCTGCACAGCCTCTCGCTTATCCATTTACTGCAACTGATTTTTCACATATCGTCTGATCGTACCTTCATTTGCATCACCTATGCTTTTTACAAAATAACTTTGAGTCCAAAGCTTCCCTCCCCAAAAATATTTATTTTTGATATTTTTATAATATTCAAAAAATTTTCTTCACATTTAGGTTTCCACCTCCCATCATATCTCTAACTCAATTCATATCCCACGTCTGTTTAACATTGCCCCCTTCCTTAAAGTACAATATGCATTGAACTTACACACAAAATTTTATAAACTACCGAATTATAATATGATCTATCATAGATAAATTTAATGAGTAGTGAGTTATGGCTATGAGTTTTTTAAAAAAACTGTTATTTTCTAATATGAAGGAAACTATTTCCCGTTTCCCTTTTCCTATACTATGCACGATAGTATTTACGTTCTTTTGCTTATCTGAAATTAATGAAATCAATATAAGTATAAAACCAGAACCATGGTTTTATATGCTTTTATTATGCGGATTTTTTTCCTATACAGTTTTAAAACTCTTTGCTGAAAACCATAATATCGATAGGAAAAAATATGTGTATCTTACATTGGGCTTAACTGTATTTCTGGGATATTTTTGCTGGTTACCAAGCTTTATTGGGCTATCTTTATTGCTTGTTGGAATACTACTACTCTTGTTGATTGCCCCATATATCTTTAATGATGTGGGAGAACACGCCTGTTGCAGCTTTAATACTCAGCTAGCTGGAAGTATATTTTTTTCTGCTCTTGCCACTATTATATTATGTGCTGGCTTATCACTTGCTCTTGTAAGTATACATTATTTATTTGATGTAAAATTTAGTAGTGAGCTATATCTAAACATTTGGTTAATTGGAGTGACATTTTTTGGGCCTTTTCATGCGTTATCTGCCGTTCCAAAGGATTTCCAACCTAAAGAAAAAGGATATCCCAAAGGTATTGTATTCATATTTTCTTATATATTGGCTCCTCTAATAATTGGCTATTTCGGGATATTATATGCCTACATAATAAAAATACTTATCGAGTTGAACCTACCAAAAGGAAATATTGCCTATATGGTGCTTGCATTCGGATTAATAGGTATTTTTACACATATTTTTTCATACTCTATTCGAGATACAGGGACAAAACTTTTAAAAATTGTCTGCCGCTATTTTTATTATGCATTACTAGCGCCAATAGCACTTTTATTTGTTGGCATTGGTGTTCGTATTAGTGATTATGGAGTTACTGAGCCAAGGTATCTTGTAGTGATTTTTGCCGTCTGGTTCTTACTTTCATCTACATACTTTATAATAAAAAAAGAGACAAAATTTAAGAATATTATACTCACCATAAGTACAATGCTTATCTTATCTTCATTCGGTATATGGGGGGCAGAACATGTTTCTGGTATCAGTCAGGTTACAAGGCTTCAAAATCTGCTAGAAAAAAATAATATTCTAATCAATGGAGCTATTCATAAAACATCAGGTCAAATTGATTTTGAAGATCGAAAGAATATTAGTGCAATAGTAGAATATCTTTCAAAAGATCATAAAGCTGCCCTTATTAAAAACTGGTTTGCAAATTACAGCTATATTAATTCAACGACTGACAAACGACTGCGTGCGTCTAAAATAACAGATGATATGGGGGTTATTTACTTAAATAAATGGCAAAAAAGTGATACATTTAATCTTTCTGCTCCCCAAGTAATAGGAAAAAACCCTATTCTTTTTAACATACAAACCTTCGATTATTATACCAATGTGGGATATGTTGATTTTGGGGCAAATGATTGGCCAAAAACACTAGAAGTTCATAATGAAAAAGATAAAACATTAGAATTATACACAGTAAAGAACGGTGTTTTAGGTGTCAGGTATCCTTACAAAGATATATCTGTACACTTTGATTTATCTAGTACTGTTCAAAGTTTTATTAACGATGGCATTAAATCAGGCAAAATTCCAGAATCAAAGAGAGATTTATTCACTATTACCAAAGCAAATAAAGGATTGGAAATACGTATCTATCTAACAAATATTAGTGGTAGTATTAAAGATGGCGCACCTGTTATTTCATATATTAATGTTGCTATTGCTGTAAAATATCGTGAAAAACCAGAACAATTTTGAAGACGTTTTACTTCAGATTAGCGCATTGCAGCCACATCTATACTCTATTATAAGTTATCTATGATTCTTAATAAATTAGGTTTCCTCAACGAAAAAGAATTTTTTATTTTGAGACAAGTTATTTAATTTACGATTCTTACTTAAATTTAAATAAAGACCTGCAGCGATTGAAAAAGCCAACATTGATGATCCACCATAACTAATGAATGGAAGCGTCATCCCTTTAGTTGGAAAAATATTTAGAGTTACTCCAATATTAAAAAGAAATTGCATTGCAAAATGCATTATTATACCAAATATTGCATATACGTGAAATAAATTTGAGAATTTTGTTAAACTCCAAAGAGCCCTTAAAATAAAGGTGGCAAAAGCTACAATTATTATCATACAAAATATGAGCCCAAATTCTTCAGCCCCAACTGCAAAAATAAAGTCAGTATGAGCATCTGGCAAAACATATTTGATTGTCCCCTCTCCTGGCCCCTTGCCAAAAAACCCACCATTTAGATAAGATGAAACAGACTTTTGAACCTGATAATTTGATGAATTAGTAGGATCCATAAATTTATCAATACGTTGAGCAACATGAGGAAAAAATAAATATGCACCATAAATTCCGCAAACAAAAATCACTAAAACTAAAAGCAACCAGGAAAGTTTTATTCCAGCAATAAAAAACAAAGAGAAGGTTGCTATTGTGTTAGTTATGGTCATACCAAAATCTGGCTGCAGTAGTAATAGAATAGCAATAAGTGCATTAAAAAATACACATATACAAAAAATTTTAAAATTTATTTTACTTTTTTCATGCGAAAGGATTATTGCAATAAAACAAGTATAAAATGGTTTTAAAAATTCTGATGGTTGCAGAGAAAATCCCATGATATTAAGCCACCTTTTTGCGCCTTTAGTTGCATCTCCAAAAAGAATCACCAATATCAATAAGATGATAGTGGATATAAAACCAATAAAAATAATTCTTCTGATATATTTTTCATTCAATGCAGAGAGGAATAAAATTATAAAAATTCCAACTAATAAAAAAGCTAATTGCTTTTTCACAAAATAATAATGTGACAAACCTAATTTCTCAGAAACACCAGAGCCTGCCGAAGTCAATAAAAGTATACCTAACAGCATTATAAAAATAATATTTATCAACGCCTTAACGTCTATGGAATTCCACCATGTAAATTTTCTTTTAAAGCCAAATTCCAAAATTAAACCTTAAAAATTATCTTTTAAAAATTTACCACCCAAATTTATTCCCTCATCATCAATACCATGCGCCAGATGCCTTGAAATAAAGTGATTTGTGTCAAACCCATGCTTTTTTAACTCTTCGGTGGTAGATAGCATATCCTCAACAGTAACAATGTCATCTTCCTTTCCATGAATTAGCATAACTTTGGTTTTTTTACGCTCATTTCCACACTTCCAATTATTACCAAAGAGTCTTCCAGAGTACCCTATTACTAATTTTGGTGTAATCAATGATTGCATTATTAAATATAAGGATAGCATTGTCCCCTGTGAAAAACCTAATAGGCATAAATCATCTTCGGAAAGATTATACTTATTTAACTGTGCCGAAATAAAATCAACAATATAATTTTCTGCTATTCTCATTTCATCAATTAGTGCATTTTTTGATCTGTCAAGAAGGCTAAACCATTGCTTGGCGTCACCATTTGGCATTCCTTCAAAGCAAAAAGGAGCATCTGGAGAAACAAATAATGCACCAGGCAAAAATTTTGATAACTCGGGTGATAGGTTGATGAGATCATTTTTATTTGACCCATATCCATGCAACATCACAACTAATTTACTTGGAGCTACATTGGGATTTTTTATATATTTTGTATATTCTAACATAAGTATTAAATGGCAATATTTAATATTTCAGCAAATGATAGCAAGTTATCCCAATAATAACAATAAGGTTGTTTTATTTATTACCCAGAGGTGGTGCAAAAAACTAGACAGATATTGAGGGGTAATTTTTAATATAAAATAAATATCAGAAGAACTAAATTATTACATTAAAATTTCATCTAGCCAATCAAAAACACGTTGATGATATAATGAACGAGCCATCATTTGACAATGCCCACCACCACCTTCTGCCGCAGAAAATGGTATTAATTTTTTAGGTGCTATAAGATTTTTATATAATTTTAGTGCATTACTTGCTAATGGATCATTTTCTGAATAAGTAATAAGTGTCGGACATTTAATTTTATGCACTACTGGTGAAATTTCATATAGTAACATTTTTTTAATATAGTCAAATAAAGATTTAGCATCATTCACCCAAAATCCTCGCTGAATAATACTCCATTTAAGCATACTATTAGAGTCTTCATTTCGTAATTTATTTTCCATATCTTGTAACTTTGTTAGATCAATCTTAGGAAAATTATTTTTATCTTCTTCTGTTAGAGAAAATACATTAAATATAGAATCTTTTAAATCCCACTGCCCAGGATCTGCTATCAAGGCTGCGATTCTATGTTCAAATGCAGCCGCTCTGGAGGCAAGAAATCCTCCAAAACTCCATCCAACTAGTGTAATTTTTTTTGAATCTATTTCTACTCTTGATAAAGCATAATCAATAACATGTGATATTATATTCTCCCAGTCATGTCTTAAAGGCATATTATCTTGAATAAGATTTCTACCTTGTCCTGGACCATCAAATAAAAGACAATTATACCCCCTTCTAATTGCTGCATTGGCATGAGCAAAATACATTTCTTGAATATTAGAATCGTAGCCATTGGTATGAATAACTGTAGGTCTAGGGTTTAAAGAGTTGTCTGCTTTTATAAAATAGGCTGGTAAAGTAATATTATCAAAAGGTATTTCAATTATTTCTATAGAAGGAGTAAATAGAGAACAGGCTTTTTGAAATACTTTAATTTCAGTATTAAAGGACGAAATTAATCTTTGATCCGTTGGCTTTCCAAAAAGAGGAATATAAGCAGTGCGATAGTAATTACTAGCACGTAAAAAAGCTTCTCTAGCACTAATTACATGACCATTATCAAGGCATTGATCTCCAATGTTTTCTATTCTAGAAGCCGTTGCTAACCATTCATTATACCAACAATCTACATCACCATCATCAATATTTTGCATTGTCATGATACATTCACCAAAGTCTGCTCCTCCATAAACAGCGTAACATAAAGCTCTTTCTGCAAACTTTTGATATAGTAGTTTTGAACTTAAATTTAACGAATTCATACAATGACTTTTTCATTATCTATCACTGAGGCTAAGTAGTTTTCAACCATTTGTCAAATAAGCTCTTCTCTCTTTCTAATGCATGTCCATTTTGTTGGGCTCTGGCACATCTAAAGGATTTAAAGCCGAGCATCGGCTTAGTTCGCTTCCTTATAAATCTATGGTTACCTAATTACCTAACCACCTCTACCATTATCTATAATATTACCTTTTTGCTGCTGCTCTTCCTTATATTTGATAACGTGAGGGCCATCTTTAGCTATCGTATTTTCTCCTTTTTGTGATTTATCAATTTCAGGTTCTTTAATTTTTTCTTGAGAATTACTACGTATTTTAGAGCTTACTACATCATCCTTATTAGGACTATAAGGTGTTATTTTTTTTACCCCAGAATATGCCGAATACACTATTGCACCAGTAAGGATAACTGGAAGTGCTACAAGCACTACCAATGCTTTCAATATATTACCACCTAAATTTTTTGCCTTATCTCCTATACCTTTTTTGGTTTTTATTTTGTTAAAGCTCGCAGTCTCCTCAATTAATGCATTAAGCGGATTGCCACTAGATAGCGCAGTTTTAGAATCTGATTTCACACCATGGCACCCAGGAGTTCCACCATTCAATGAGGCCAATTCTTGAGTATGCCCTCCTTTGATCTGTGTTTTTAAATTCTCCCTTGATTGCTCCTCGCTGAGTCCTAATTTTTCACTAACTGCCTTATTAGTTGCATCAGTCAAACTAATACCAGTTCTATCCTTACCACTCGCACAATGTATATTTACTTTTCCAATTTTAATTTCAGGAAATAAGGTTTTAACAGAGCCCTTCTCATTATTACATGCAAAATCTACTGCAAGCATTGAGCTTACTAGTTTTATATTTTGATTTTCACTATCAAGGATGCTATGGGTATTGATAATCATACTTTTTGCTTCAATTGCATTCTTCAAAGCATTTTTCAAATCCTGATTATCATTTATAGCTTCTATTTGCTCTAGTGCTGCTTTTTTATTTGTGCCATTTATTAAGTAAACCGAAATATTTTGAAATCCTTGCTTTTGCGCAAGTCCTACTCCTAACTTAATTAAGTTCTTATCAAACCCTTGATTATCATTACTTGCAAGACGCCTCATTCCATTAAAAGGCGTAACAGCGCAGGATCCAGTACCCCTTTCTTTTTGAGCTTTTTGAATTAGGTCAGGTGCATCTTTATCGATAGCATTTAAAAAATTTGGTATGCCGTCTACAATTTGAGGAGAATTTAAAGCATTATCTGTAATTTCAGTGCCATCTGGTATAAATGTATCTCATTGATTAAGGTTTTCTTTTGTCTGCTCTAGCCTATCTCCCTTGCCATGAAATGATGGTGTCCCAGTATGCAACACCTCAAGCACTTGTTCCATATTTTGTCCGTCCATATCTGAAACGAATACGGATTTTTCATAAGCATTTCTTAATCCAGCAAGCTTTTCTCTGGTCTGAGTTGGCAACATCACTTTGCCACTTGCTATTTGTGCGGCATAAGATTTTACTAATTTTTTATCAAAATCATTAAGTTTATCGTACCAATCAATCTTTAAAACTTCACCTTGCTCTGAATCTCTAATTTTTTCATATTGAGCTTTTTGACTGTCACTAAGACCAAGCAACATGTTATCTGATTCAACGACCAATTTATCTTTATCAGCCCCATCTTTTTGCTTTGTTAAAGTTGATGTGTGAAATTGTCTATTATCCATAGATACAAAATCTTTGGCTGAAGTTAATTTTGCTTTAGCATCAGATATCTTTGCATCCTTTAATAATTTTAAAACTTTTGCATTAAACTCTTTTATATCTATTGGTGTTCCACTGTTAAGCTTACTTAATTGATCTGATAACAAGGCTGATAACTTATCATCATCTCCTTTTCCCTCTATCTCTAAAACTTTTTTTGCTCCAATTAATAAATTAGCTGATTGAATAGCAAAAGATATTTGCTCAGCTTTTCCTATATCTATTTCATCAGAGGTTTGATTGGTACAATCTCTAATTAAATCATA
>CAJQNX010000030.1 GCA_905479795.1 uncultured Candidatus Midichloriaceae bacterium
TACACTAAAGTGTTCTTTCTGGTTTTTCAACATTATTGTTTGATAATTGCTGTCTTACTATCTTTGAATGCCTCATAACATTGTTTTGATCACCTATATTGGATAATTGCTTATGATCAACCGCAGATTCCTTTAGTTCAATACTCACTCCATCAACAAAGTGTTCGCCGGAATGCTCTTTATGCCTTACTTCCTCCTCTTTAATTATATCTTTTACAGAATGATGCACTTTGTTTTTGGCCAGAATGGTTGGTATCGGTCATCTCAATATCAAAAACTTTACCTCTCCCATCCACTTGTATCAATTCATCTTTTTTAAAAGCGTTCAACTCCTGCAATTCAACACCTTGAGTAGTTTTTTCCAAATTCTCCCTGTGACTAAGTGGAACAAAAAATTCTCCATATTTCTTTGAACTAAAGCTATTTATAAATAAATTTCCAAAATCTTTAATAAAACCTACTTCTGGTTTGTATTCCTGAAGATTAACATCTTGGTATTTCTTTGCATTATTGACCAATGCATCTTTCATTTCAGCATCAGATTTATATGTTTTACCATCACATGATATTTCTGCTTCCTTAATACTTAATATTTTTAACAAAGCTTTATTTGAAAGCTTGCTAACATATTTACCTTCAATTCCCAACTCTCTTTTTAAATATTGAGTTAACTTCTCTTCTTTTTCTAAAACCTCTTTATCAAGTAAATCCTTATCTTTTCTATAATCAATTTCCCCAAAATAACTTAACCCATTACTCAACACCATTGAAGTTGAGCTAAGTGCTATAGACACTGGATTTAACGACAACATACTTAGTGCCCAATTTGCAGCTCCAGTTAAACCCAAATACCTAATTTGACCAGAAATAATATTTACAATTTTTTTATCCCTATTAACAGGTTCATCAGAAATACTTTTCTCTAGAATTTTCATTATTTCTTGATTAGACACCTTTCTTAATTTAGGATTTACAGACTTATCTAATGCTCTGTTAATTTTTTGTTCAATATTATCTAACAACAACTCTTTTTTTTGCGTCCTCTTTATTGTTCTCATACGAAGAGTTGCCCTAATACGTGCAATAGAATAACTGACCATTGTTACTGCCGCTATTGTAGCTCCAATTGTAACTCCAAGTGGAGATGATAAACATGTAATTGCGCCAAAAATAGTCAGCACTGTACCAACTCCTGGAGAAGTTATAAAATCCAACAATTTATCAAAAAACTTCCTCGCTTTAGTTTTTTTCTTAATTTCTGTTTTAGCTTGTTCATTTTCTCTAGCTTGAGTTTCAGCTAAGCGTCTCGCAAAATCAGAGCCACTAACTGCCATCCTTATTCTGCCAATTTCAGTAAATAATTCTTTGATAATTAATACAATGTTCACTTTAATAACCATAATTACTTGTTTAATCTTAGCAACTCTATTAGGCTTAATCAATTTATAATCAAATGAATATTGAAGATTTGTCATTTTCTGCAATAAGTTCTAAATGAAATATAACTATTTAATTTATATCGGTAGATTCCAACCCTTTCATAACGGTCATAAATATATTATTGAGGAAGGTTTGAAAATTTCAAATAATATAATAGTCTTCTGCGGCTCCAGCAATCAAACCAGAACATTACAAAATCCCTTTACATATACTGAGAGAAGAAAATTCATATTAAATAGCTTCTCAGAATTACATATAAATAAAATCCAGATTGCGCCTTTAGATGATTGTGAAAATGATATTGAATGGATTAAAAGGGTTGAAAAAAAAGTTAGAAGAATGGTTAGAAATACTCCAGAAAATAGGGTTGCTTTGATAGGCCATACAAAAGACAATTCTTGTTACTATCTTAAGTTATTTGAAAAATGGAAATATTTTGAAATAAAAAATTTTGCTGAAATTAATGCAACATACATAAGAAATGCAATCTTTATTACCAATGATAAATGTAAAATTGAAAATAAAATTAAAAAACTAGTACCACCTGAAGTATTAAAATTTATCCTTGATTTTTTAGATACAAAGCATTACCTAGATTTGCAAAATCTTTATATATTACAAAATGCATAACTTGATATTAGATACAGACTCTTATAAAGCTTCCCACTACTTACAGTACCCTAAGAATACCGAATATTTATCATGTTATATAGAATCTAGAGGAGGCAATTTTGAAAGTACATTATTTTTTGGATTGCAAATGTTTCTCAAAAAATATTTTTGCAGGGCAATAACAAAAGAAAATATAGATGAAGCAGAAAAAGTAATTCAAGCGCATGGCCTACCATTTAATAGAGCGGATTGGGAATATATACTTTCTCAGCATAATGGATTTTTACCAATTTACATAGAAGCTGTACCTGAGGGAACAATAGTTCCTAATCGAAATGTACTTCTACAAATTACTAATACGGATCCTAGATGCTTTTGGTTGGCAACATACCTAGAAACAGCTCTTTTAAGAGCAATTTGGTACCCTACTACTGTTGCAACGTTATCTTATGAATGTAAAAAAATTATAAAAAAACATCTCTTAGAAACAGCAGATAATTTAGATAGATTAGATTATATGCTTGCAGATTTTGGTGCAAGAGGCGTTAGTTCCTGTGAATCTGCTGCAATCGGTGGAGCATCACATTTAATTAATTTCTATTCAACCAGTACAATATCTGCATTACAATGTATCAACAATTATTACGGTGCAGATTTAAAAAAATATAAAACTATCCCAGCAGCTGAACACTCAACTATTATTTCTTGGGGGAAAGATTATGAAATAGATGCTTATAAAAATATTCTTGCTGCATTTTCAAATTACCCAACATACGCCATTGTTAGTGATTCATATGATTATTGGAACACCATTAATAATATTTGGGGTAAAAGCTTCAAGGAGTATATATCTAATTCTCACAGCACTTTAATTATACGGTCAGATAGTGGCGAACCAGTAGAAGTTGTGTTAAAAACTATCGAGATTTTAATGAAAAAATTTGGCTATATAATTAATCAAAAAGGATATAAAATTTTAAATAAATTTATTCGTGTTTTGCATGGAGACAGAATTTCAATAGAAAAAATACAAGAAATCCTCGAAGAGCTAAAATCTAAAAAAATAAGTGCTGAGAATGTTTCATTTGGCATGGGGGCTTCTCTTTTGCAAAAAATTAATAGAGATACTCAACAATTTGCAATGAAGTTATCTGCAATTAAAAAACAAAATTGTGATTGGGAAGGTGTTTGCAAATCTCCCATAACAGAACCAAAAAAACATTCTAAACATGGTAGATTGGCTTTAATTAAAGAAAATAATAAATTTACCACGATAAATTATGAGACTATTAGCACTAATAAAAACCTCCTAATTCCAACATTTAAAAATGGAAAAATCATAAACGAAGTGACTTTTTCAAAAATCAAAAAAAACGTAGCTGAATTTTAATATATTGATCACCATTTTAGCTTGATACAATTAATAGTTGTGTGATAGCATATTTGGTAATAGATAATTTTTAGGGAATTTATATTATGTATAACATTTTATCAGTAGATGGCAGAGGTGCTACTCAAGCCTTAATTGCAACAAAAATAATTCAAATAATTGATGATAAATTAAAGAAAAGTGCGGGTGATGGCGTTATAAAATATTTTGATCACATAGCGTCTTCTTCAACAACAGCTCTTTCTGCAGCCTTAATTGCACATGGATACACACCAAAAAAAACATACGAAATGGTTAAAGATAGTTTTTCCAACGTATTTGAATCTGATAATAAGTCATTTATAAGTAAGATAAAGGATTTATATATAAAATATATTTCTATAAATTCTGACAAAATAAAATCTTACACTCTTGATAATTTTGACTATTTATTAAAGAGCTGTTCCAAAGTAAATATGGAAGATAGTAAAATTCCACTACTTTTGCTATCTGCTAAAAATTCCCAGAAATTAGAAACACACTATTTTTCATCTACATGTGATAAAAATGTGTCACTATTAGATGCTGTTAAATCCTGTATAGCAGATAAATTGCATTTTTCACCTCATATATTAGACAAACAAGGTTATTTTGATCACTCTTTTATATCTAAATCTTCTTTAGGGGCAAGTTTATCATATATTACAAAAACCCAAAATCTAACAGATCCTTCACTTTTTGTTGTTAATATAGATTTTGCCAACTTAAACATCACAGATTATTTTAAAACTGAAATGATGCAGAGTAAGATTAGCCCTGGCAATCTTTTAGATATAACACTGTCTTCTGGGGAAGATATGAACATTCATGCCAACAGATTTCTAAAAGGTAACTTTTGGAATATAGTTGTGACTCAAGAGGAAGGGATATTAGGAGAAGTACATAAGTTTGATAAAATTTTAGATGATTCAAAAATAGAAAGCATTATTGAGGGATCAAAAATCTGTAGTAACGCTGCGGAGGAATGCAAGCCTTTTTATGAAGGAAATGATCAAATGATAAGTGATGGTTTATTGGACAACACATCCATAGCAGACGAAATAGATACTATTACAAAAGAGTTAAATGATTGTATGTGATAATATGATTATTCTTGACCAGAGTAAGTATTTGGAATAGGGTATTGCTTGCTCTGGCCGAGTAGCAAAGTGGTAATGCAGTGGATTGCAAATCCACTATGCGCCAGTTCGATTCTGGCCTCGGCCTCATAATTTATGGTTGAGAAGATTAGTGAAAATAACCCATATAAAGTCTAGGCAAATTTTTGATAGCAGGGGAAATCCCACTGTGGAAACCGATTTGATCATAAACAATAATTTCATTGGACGAGCTGCAGTTCCAAGCGGAGCTTCTAAAGGTATTTATGAAGCAATAGAATTGAGGGATAAAAATCACGATTACAACGGTAAAGGCGTTTTAAAAGCTGTTGATAAAATTAATAATGATATAAAAAATAAGTTATTGAATATTAATTTTGACTCACAAGAAGATCTGGATAATTTTTTAATTGATTTAGATGGAACAATTAATAAATCTAACCTTGGAGCTAACACTATTTTATCAATCTCAGTAGCATTTGCAAAAGCAAGGGCTAATTTTGAAAATAAACAGCTATTTCAAGCCATAAATGACTCTCAATCTTTTTCGCTACCAAGCCCAATGTTAAACATTATTAACGGCGGAGCGCATGCTGATAATGAATTGGATATTCAAGAATTTATGATAGTTCCAATAAAATATACGAGTATCAGTAAGAATTTAAAAATTGCTTGTGAAATTTTTCATTCATTAAAAAAGATATTAAAAAATCACTACTTCCGAGTAAACACTGGTGATGAAGGAGGTTTTGCCCCAGATATTAAAACTACATCCCAAGCATTAGATATTATTTCTGAAGCTGTAGAATTAGCCGGTTATAAGCTTGGAGAAGAAGTATGTTTAGCCTTAGATGTAGCTGCTAATGAACTTTATAAAGATGGAAAATATTATTTCAATGGTGAAAAATCAATATTTACAAACTATGAATTAGTGAAATTTTACGAAAATTTATGCGATAAATACCCAATTATTTCAATTGAGGACCCATTTTTTGAACAAGATTTAGAGGGCTGGAAATTATTAACTGAAAAGCTTGGGGGAAAAATTAATATTGTGGGAGATGATCTATTTGTAACTAATCCTGTAAAATTACAAAAAGGCATAAACGATAAATTAGCTAATTCAATATTAATAAAAATGAATCAAATTGGAACATTAACAGAAACATTACAAAGTATTGAACTTGCCAAAAAAAATAATTTTATTCATATAATATCGCATAGATCGGGAGAAACTGAGGATACTACAATTGCACATATTGCAGTTGCAACAAATAGCCCCTTTATTAAAACAGGTTCTATCTCAAGAACTGATAGAGTATGTAAATATAATGAATTAATGAGAATTGAAGAATTAATTGCTTAATTTACATTTCTAAACTTTACTATTGAAAGAAAAAAAAAATCACTTACAATTATGCTTATATTTATGGTTAAACGCAATCAATGGAGTTAGTAAATAAAGTTTTTAGCAAGCTTTTTGGTACAAAAGTAGGTGAAGATGAATTTGGTAACATATTTTATGAATCAAAAAAACTATCAAGATATTTTGGAAGATATATGCGCTGGGTGTTGTATAATGGAATACCTGAACCAACTAAAGTCAGTGCTGAGTGGTATAGTTGGCTACATCATCAAGATAATGAAATTCCTTTAAGCAAAAAATCAACAAACCATAAATGGATGAAGCATAGAAATTTGAATTTAACTGGCTCTAAACTTTCATATTTTCCTCCAGGTCATTTTTTGTCAAAAAGTAAGGCAAAGCCAAAATCAACTGGTGACTA
Organism: uncultured Candidatus Midichloriaceae bacterium; assembly: GCA_905479795.1. Taxonomy (GTDB): domain Bacteria; phylum Pseudomonadota; class Alphaproteobacteria; order Rickettsiales; family Midichloriaceae; genus Aquirickettsia. Next base: position 6,366 of record CAJQNX010000030.1, read on the forward strand.
CACTACATGGACACCTAAATAATGAATAAATTAACTATATAGTTTTTATGAAAAATATTTTTGAGATAATTGTTGGATTTTTGGTTATTTTTGTAGCTCTAATTTTTAGTTATTTTGTTTACCAAACTTCTGATCAAAAATTAGATAAAAATAATCAGTATGTGATAAATGCAAATTTTGATAATGCGGATGGTATAAAAGTTGGAAGTGAAGTTAAAATTAGTGGAATTATGATAGGAAAAGTTGTGTCGCAAATTTTAGATTACGATACTTATTCAGCACAAGTAAAATTTCTCATAGATAAAAAAATTAAATTACCTGAGGACAGCTCTGCTCAAATAGTCAGTTCAAATATTTTAGGAGATAAATACATATCAATCACACCTGGTACTGAAGAAAAAATGCTACTAGATGGCGACACAATAGAATTTACTCAATCATCAATAAACCTCGAAGCATTGATCAGTAAATTTATGTTTGGGCTTAAAGATGGTAATAACTCCACTCAGATAGAAGATGGTGTTTTTTCAGATAACAATAAATCAAATGACCAAAACTATATCTTCAATGATTCAGGTACAGAACATTCAATCAGTTAAATTAACACCATACATAATCTTAGTATTTTTATGGAGCTTTATAATAACTGCTCAGGCAGCTGATCAGCAAAAAGAAGTAGAATCTCCATTTAACGTTCTTGAGGAAGATATTTATACATCAAATAATAATGAAATCGATATAGTAAAACAGCCTATAATGGAAGAAAAACCAGAACAATGTGATTCCGCAAAAATTAGATTTTTAGACTATAATACTGGAATAAGCACATATACAACAATAGCGATTAAGGAGAAATATGACTTCAATGAGAAAATTACTATTTCACTGGCGGAATGTAAAAAAGATCCTAAAGATATTTTAAATCCGCTAAATTTTGCTTTTATTACCATTAAAAATGCTGACCAACTAATTTTTGAAGGCTGGATTTTTTCAAAGAACACATCCGTTTCTTTACCAAAAGTTGATGATAAATATGTTTATTTAAGCAGCTGTAACTGCGAGAGTAGAAGCGCTAACTTAAATGAAAATATTGAACAATAAGGAATAATTTAATAGATTGGGGAAAAGTAAACATATAATAAGAGGGGAAATATAATGACCCTTAAAAATTAAACCTGGACAGATAGATATTTTAAAGATGGATGCTAGAATATATATTTTAAAACGCTATATACAAATTTTCTCACTATGCATCCAAAAATTTTGAAATGTTTTTTTTAGTTTATTCTTTGCTTTAATCAGGTCTTGCTCTTGTTCAAATATACCGAAGCAGGTTGAGCCAGAGCCACTCATTCGGCTTACTAAACAATTATTTTGCTCTTTTATAACCTTCAGTAAATCACCTATTAATGGATATTTTTGTATTACATACTTTTCTAAATCATTTTTACCATAAAAAATTTCGTTGATGATAGTCTCTTTATTACATAGAATTTTTGGTGAGAAATCGTCTTTAACACCTGAATAAGCCTCTTTTGTTATCACTTTCAATCCCGGATTAACTAAAAGAATAAATAGTTTTTTATTTACATTTATTGGAGTGATTTTATCTCCTATTCCTTCAATAAATGAGTTTTTATTATAATAGAAAAAAGGGATGTCTGCTCCAATATTATAAGCTACTTCTTTTATTTGATTGCAAGTCAATTCGGGCAAATCCCATAATTTTGGCAATAAATTTAATATCATCGCAGCATTTGATGATCCGCCGCCTAAACCTGCAGCTATTGGAATATTTTTCTTGATGTGTATTTTTGCAAATTTTAAAGAATTATTAATAGTATTAATATATTCAATTGCTTTTACAACTATATTATTCTCTATTTGTTCGCCATTTTCAAATGAACAAGAAGTTGTGTAATCAGATAAATTAATAGTAATTAAATCAGATAAATTTAACAATATAAAGTAGCTTTGTAGATTGTGATATTCTTTTGAGTCTTCACCAACTACATTTAAAAATAAATTAACTTTTGCATGTGATCTAGCTGTATAGATCATTTTGGACTATTCCTTTTTGCTTGGACTATAAGTGTTCATTTGTTTAAAGAACTCATCATTGTTTTTTGAATATTTCATTTTATTGATTAAAAATTCAATAGCTTCAGTTGTATTCATAGGATTGAGTATTTTTCTCATTACCCAAGCTTTAGCCAAATTAGCTTTATCAATCAATAATTCTTCTTTCCTTGTGCCAGATTTTGCAATATCTATAGCTGGAAAAACTCGTTTATCCGCAATTTTTCTATCTAAAACGATTTCTGCATTTCCCGTTCCTTTAAATTCCTCAAAAATAACCTCATCCATCCTAGATCCAGTCTCAACTAATGCCGTTGCAATAATTGTAAGGGACCCTCCTTCCTCGATATTTCTCGCTGCACCGAAAAATTTCTTTGGTCTTTGTAAAGCATTTGAATCAACTCCTCCACTTAAAACTTTGCCCGAAGATGGAGCAATATCATTATAAGCTCGAGCTAATCTTGTGATAGAATCTAACAGAACTACTACATCTTTTTTTGACTCTACTAATCTTCTTGCTTTCTCTATGACAATCTCCGCCAATTGAACATGTCTATGAGATGGTTCATCAAAAGTTGAGCTAACAACCTCACCTTTTACAGATCTTAACATATCGGTTACTTCCTCAGGTCTTTCGCCTATTGATAGTACTATAAGATAGATATCTGGGTAATTTTTTGCAATTGCATGCGCAATATTTTGCATCAAAACTGTTTTACCTGTTCTTGGAGGCGCAACAACCAATGCTCTTTGCCCTTTACCTAAAGGCGACACAATATCAATAACTCTACCACTTAGTGTACTTTTAGTTCC
>CAJQNX010000031.1 GCA_905479795.1 uncultured Candidatus Midichloriaceae bacterium
ATTGAAGTTTTATACAACCCTCAAAATGACGATCAAGGCAAAAAAAAGGGCGCAATAGTTCTAAAATCATTACTTACAGGAACAGATAATGAGATTAAAGTAGATGCTCCCTTAGGAGTAAACTTTCAGCCTACAATTAAAGGAAAAGATGCCATAATAAAAATCGATGGACAGGAAATTATATCAAAAACCAATAAAATTGAAGCAGATAATCTTTTCATTAATTTACTCAATAAACCAACCAAACCTCAAACATTTAATCTTTCAGTACAAAATGACACAGAAGGGTTAGTAGAAAAATTTGAAAACTTAGCAAAAAACTATAATGAACTTGCAAAATTTGTTGGGACAAATTCCCTACAAGTCGAAGGAGAAGAGGTCCCTAAGGCAGCAGAAATTGCAGCATTATATAGTTACAAAGATCAGTTAAATTACATAAATGAGCATATATATAATGCCTTCAATAAACTTAATCAATTTAATCGATATGGAGATGATACATCTCAATTCGGAATTAACATAAAAAAAACTGACTATACGCCACCTCCTGGAAGAGCAGAAAATGGTGAAAAACAAATCTATATGCCAGTAGAGATATATGAAATGAGTGTTGATAAAAATAAATTACAAAACGCTCTTGATGAAAATTTTGATCTATTTAAAGATATTGTTTCATATAAATTTGAATCTACTGATGTGAATTTCAGATTAAATGATAATCATAAAGACATAGATTTCGAAAGAAATAATGTTAAAAACTTAGATTATTCTGTAGATTATACAAAAATAGAATATTTTAATAATATTAGTAAGGAAACTGCTTCAGCCACAGATAAGATTAATGCTTCTCTATCTGAAAAAAAGTCTTTCATATTAAATGATGTAAAGATTAATGTTGATGGCAACACGAGCTATTCATCCCTTGTTGATGAGATTAATAAATATTCATCACAAACTAATATCAAAGCTTATTTACTTGGAGATGATAAAATAACACCTGCAAATAACCCAACTGGATCACGATTTAGAATTGCTTTAAGCAGAGCTAATGACAAGGATGTAGATGCTACTGACAAAAAAAAGCTTCAGGATAATTTGAGATATTCCCTTACTTTAGCTGATCCTGAAAATGCCTTAAATGGTATTTTTAAATCAGGAGCCAAAAATTTAGACGCTGACACTACACATCCTTTAATTGATGATAAAATTCCAACAATTATTTTATATGATACATCAAAAGTAGTAACTGTGACTGCAAATTTAGAGGATAATAACGAAATAGCGTTACTATCATACTTTAAACTCGGCAACAACAATGAACTTGAATCAGGAACAGTAAAAATACTTCCAACAACTATTAACCCAATTTCAGGTAAAAAACTAAATTTAGAAAATTTTGAAGTTTTTTATACATCAGAAAAAAATGGATATAGCACCATATATGCAAGACAAGGTATAGCAGATAGAATTAATAATGTGATAAATGGTTACACAAAATTAAATGGATCAATTGATAGATTTACAAGGCTTGAGGAGCGTGATAAAACCTATAAAAACAGTCAACTTAATTCGGAAAAAGCAAGTTTTGCCAATAAGAAGCACACTATTGAAAAGGCACTTTATAGTCTTAGAATTCAAGAAATGAAAACCAAAACGTATGAAGAATTTTTGAAACAAATGAATAATGCTGAAAGAGGAAGAAATTAATGAGTCATTCGTTATTTCTATTAAATGAAAAAAAAGTTACAAATCCAAAATCTACTGATACCTCTTCAATAGCTAATGTAAAAAGCAACAGCATTGCTCAAGAGTATCAAAGTGATATTGATGTAATTACTACGTATAAAATATACATACAATCCATTGAAAAGATTATGACTTTGCTAAAAGATGTAATGCATCTTTTAGATCAGCAAAACATTGATGAAGCTAACTATAATCGAGATATAGAACTTAAAAATTCTATTCATAATAAGATTACCACCATTGAATCAATCATTAATGAATTTACAAAATTATTTGGTGTTATCAAAGATAGTGATTTAGAAAACATATATAATCATCTTTTTATGAAATTTAGTGGAATAGAAATTCAATTAAAGCTATATTTTATCAAACAGGATATCAAATACGCCCAAAGTTGCTTAAAATTATGCGAATATTTACTTAAAATATTTAAAACTCTCGAACAACAAGCAATAAATGATGAGTCATCAAAAAAGGTTGCTTCACAATATCCACAAGATTATAAAAATATTTAAACTTTAGAAAACCATATGCGCTATAAATTAAAATGCTTTATGTAATAGGTATTGGGACTAATTTGGGCAATAAGATTGCTAACATTAAAGACGCTATAAAGCTTGTTTCTGAGAAACTAAATGTAATTAAAATTTCTACTCTATACAAATCTGAAGCTTTATTAAAACCCGAACATCCTAAAGAGTGGGATAGATCATTTTTAAACATGGCTTTATTAATAAAATTTAATGCTGAACCTGAGGAATTATTAGAAATACTCAAACTAATTGAATTAAAAATGGGTAGAAATAAAAATTACCCTACTTGGTCACCTAGGATAATTGATTTAGATATATTGATTGCAGAAAATTTAACAATTGATATCTCAAATCTGCAAATACCTCATAGAGATTTTTTCAATAGAGACTTTGCTTTAATACCAGCCGCAGAAATTGCTCCTGACATTATATATCAACAAAAAACTTTAAAGAAGCACTGCAAAAAATTTAAAAAAACAAAAATTAAATTAATAAATGATTGCTGTTAATTAATTAAAATGGGTAAAATTAAATCTGATTCAGCAACGTGTATTCAATCGCCATGATGAAAGAAACAATCAAAACAATTAATCCTGCCACAGAGCAGATAATTCAAGAATACGAATATCACACAGCATCTCAAATAAGGGAAATTGTAGATTCTGTAGCTTTAGGATATGAAGATTGGAAACAACAAAGTTTAAAAATTAGGTTAAATTTTATTTTGATATTATCCACTCAATTATCAAAAAGAAAAAATGAATTGGCTCTAATTATAACTGAAGAAATGGGCAAGCCAATCTCTCAATCAATTTCAGAAATTAATAAATGTATCTCTCTATGCGAATACTATATTAATAACTCAGAAAAAATTTTAAAGCCAAATTTTATTAAAACAAATTATAGTACTAGTTATTACACATATGCTCCTCTTGGTATAATATTTGGTATAATGCCTTGGAATTTCCCCATTTGGCAAGTTATGAGATTTGCAATACCTAACTTAATTATAGGAAATAGTGTCTTATTGAAGCACTCATTAAATACCTCTGGAGTATCATTAATACTTGAAGAATTATTTAAAGCATCATTACCTAAAAATTTATTTAGAAGCCTATTTATAAAAAATGAAACTGCTGAATTAATTATAAAAGATAGTAATGTCGCTGGAGTTACAATAACTGGAAGTAAGAAAGCTGGGGCTGATGTGGCAATGAAAGCTGGAGCTAATATTAAAAAAACTGTCTTAGAGCTAGGAGGTAATGATCCATACATAATATTAGATGACGCAAATTTAGATTTAGCAGCTGAGGAATGTGTTAAATCAAGATTATTAAATACAGGGCAGGTTTGTATTGCTGCAAAGAGAATTATAATATGTGAATCTGTGAGATGTGAATTTGAAAAAAAATTGATCACCCTAGTGCAAAAATATCAATATACAAATCCAGATTTGCATGATTTAAAATTAGGACCATTAGCAAGAAAAGATATTAAAGATAATTTACAGTCCCAAGTCCAAAAAAGCTTAGATCAAGGTTCTAACTGTATTTATAAAAATACTATTCCTGAGGGAAAGGGCTATTACTTCCCCGTAACAATTCTAAACAATGTCGATAAAAACAATATAGCGTTTAAGGAAGAACTTTTCGGTCCTATATTTTGCATAACCTCTGTTAAGAATGAAAAAGATGCAATAAAATATGCAAACATGTCTGAGTATGGACTATCAGCAGTAGTGTTTACCCAAAACATAAAAAAAGGAGAAGATATTTGTTTAAATCAGTTAAATTTTGGTACCTGCAATTTAAATCAAATGGTCTCTTCTGATCCAAAATTACCATTTGGAGGAGTTAAAAATTCAGGATACGGGAGAGAATTATCTGCAGCAGGCTTAAAGGAATTCGCAAATATGAAAACTATTAATATTAATAAAAATTAATACTAAAATACTTTACCCTAATTCTTTCGGTATTTTAATAACATTATTTGATGAGATATAAGGCTCGTTAGAATTATTATAAACCATAATTTCAGCCTTAGATTTTTTATTAAGCACTTGTTGCTCAAGAATTTTTTTATTTGGAATGCTTCTTTTCTTGCTATCATTTAAGGCCATCAATAAATTACTACTGTTCTTGGCTGTTTGGTTAATTTTTCTTATATATTTGCTACTATGGCGAGGATTTTTTGAATGGTACATTGCAACCGCATCTTGCCAATTATTAGTCTTTCGATAGTTGCTTGCCAGATAATATGCAGAATATCCCACATTATGATATGGCGATGCCATTTGCTCAATATTTGCAAAATTATGCTTGTGATATTTATAATTTATTTGATTGCATCCTATGTCTATACTCTCTTTTCCACTAGCTATATGCATTTTCACTGCTTTAACTAATTCACTCTTAGTACTGTAAAATCTCGACTTTCCATTTATATTAGCAGTCCATGGCCATGGCTGAAGTCTTTTTGAATTTTTGTCGTATTTCCCTGATTCTACTAAAGATATTAAATACAAAAAGTTCTTCGGAATATTATATTTTCTTTCGAAAAGCTTAATTGCACTTAAACAATGTAGCACATCAGAAGAATTAAATTCTGAAGCATTTGATGTTTTGGAATTTGATAAAAATAATGTACCAAACATTATAAAAACAATTAAAGCATTAGTAGCAATATTAGAATTTTTCCCCTTCTTTATTTTGCAATAATAATAACTGCCCATAGGAATAAAGCAAATATAAAGCAGCCCAATTATCGGCAAAACAATCCATGGCTCAAAAATAATTCCAGTAAAAACAATGCCTAAAAATATCAATATGATATTTACTCTCTCCTTGGGAACAGTGATTTTTTTAGCTGAATAAATTGGAATTTTACTTATCATCAACAAACCTATTATAGTCATATATATTGCAACAAACCAATATGAAAATATAAAAACTTTATTATTAAAAAGCTCAAAACTACACGTCATTGGGATTAATAATAAACCTGCCGCAACTGGCATTGGAATCCCAACGAAAAAATTATTTTTAATTTCATTATCCTTATCATCATCAGCATTTTGCACATTAAATCTGGCAAGCCTTAGTGCTGAGCAAGCTATATAAACCAGAACAATTGCCCATCCAACACCTTTATAAGGTATTTCTTTTAGTGACCATAAATAAACTGCTATCCCAGGCGCTACACCAAAATTACATAAATCAGCTAAGGAATCTAATTGAGCACCAAATTCGCTGGTAGAATTTAGCAATCTGGCAATTTTACCATCAAGGCCATCAAGAAATGCAGCAATAATAATTAGTGCCACAGCTATATTAAATTTTCCGTCCAACGAATACCTAATGGATGTTATACCCAAGCATAATGCTAATATTGTGATTATGGAAGGTATTAACTTCTGTATCGGCACATTCAGTTTTTTTGGCGCAATAGTCATTTTAATTACACAATAATTTACTTATTGTCGTTCACTTTTTTTTCACCACCTTAGCTTTAGTTTTGGGTTTATCAATAGATTCAGGCTTATCAACTTTTTTAACATCTGCTGATTTTTTAGGAGCAGGAATTTTTAAGCTTTTTTCTTTAATATCTTTAAATTCTCCAATAACTGTTTCACCCCCTATCATTCTTTGCCCTTCCAATACTTTTATATCAAAGCTTGTTGGCAAATAAAGATCTACTCTACTTCCAAATCTAATTATACCAAATCTTTCTCCAGTTGTTACTTTTTGGCCATCCTTTAAATCACAAACAATTCTACGTGCAATAAGCCCCGCAATCTGAACAACACCTATTTCACTCTTATTACTTAATTCCAAAAGTATTGATTGTCTTTCATTATGTTCACTAGCTTTATCCAATGATGCATTGAAAAATTTACCATGATGATAGTTAAGTTTCTTCACCACACCAGCAATTGGTATTCTGTTTACGTGCACATCAAAAACATTTAAAAATATGCTTATTCTGTTCATTTCATCTTGTGTATTTGCTATCTCTTTTGGCAATTTTGCTTTTTCAATTTTTTGCACTATCCCGTCAGCAGGACTAACAACAATGTTCTCTTGATATGGCACAACCCTATTCGGATCACGAAAAAAGAAAATACACCATAGAGTTAATATGACCCCAAACCAACCCAATGGCTGAGACCAGATAAAAAATACTAATGTAATTATTGCAAAAACACTTATAAAAAAATAACCTTCTTTGTGGATACTTGGAATAAACTCTCTGATAGAATCTAACATAAATACTTTAAACTAAATTTTATTATCTTATATCACATATACCACACAACTCAAATCGAAAAATTTTTATTATATTGGTATTTTTGCTTTACTTTTATTTTTTGTAGAATACAAAGGAGAAAAATTTAGATAACTATTTATGAGATTATTCTTTGTAATCGTAGCTTTTTGTTTTGTAGTTGCACATGTGCAAAACGATCTTATCTCTCCAACCCTCCCAGACATGATTATATTTTTCAATACTAATTCAAGTATATTTCATTTAATGAGTAGCGCTTACTCTTTAGGAGTGGGTATAGGTAGTCTTTTTTTAGGTCCTATTTCTGATTACGCAGGTAGGAAAAAAACTCTATTAATTGGATTATTGATCCTAATATCTGGTTGCCTTTGCAGCATGCTAAGCTCAAATATACATTATTTAATATGTTTCAGATTTTTTCAAGGAATTGGCACTTCAGCTCCAATGGTCGTGTGTATTGCAATGGTATTTGATGTTTGCGACAAGGAAAAAGCAAGAACTTTTGTTGGCTTAAAAAATGGCATATTAACTTTTGGCAAAGCAATTGCACCAGTAATTGGAGGATATTTGGGTTTTCTGATAAGTTGGCAGTTTAATTTCTTATTAATTACAATTTTTGCAAGCTTAGCAATATTATTGGTATCAATATTTATTGATGAAACCTATAAATCGACTTCTAATTCCTCTCAAACAAATGTAAATCATCTCATTGATAATTTACGCCACATTTGCAAAAATTATGTTTTTTTACTCTCTGATAAAATAATGGTGGCATATCTTTTTGTCCTTGGCTTTATGGCGTGCAGCATAATCACCTTTACCATAGGAGCTTCAATTATATACATCAATCATCTAGGCGTCAGTAAAAGCATATATGGCTATTATCAAGGAGCTGTGTGGGCTGTATTTGGTGCCTTTTGTTTTTTAACACACTATATTATTAAATTTACAAATGTTTCAATAGCAAAAAAAATAGGGTTTGCGTTGATGGTTATTGGCTGTAGCTCACTTAATTATACTGCTTATGTATTCACGACTCCATATTTGATTACGTTAAGCATGATGATTTGCAGTGCGAGTTTTGCAATTTTAATAACAATTCTATTTACTGATGCAATGTCACTTCATCCTCATGTTAAAGGCGCAAGCTCTTCAATAATTGCATTTACGAGAACTCTTTTAGTGACAATCAATGTGGCCTTAGCGGGTTACTTTTTTAATGGCACCATCGTTCCCTTGACGATTATGATTACAATTTTACTTAGCTTAACTGCAATCATATATATATTCGTCATCCACCCTCATGCATATAAAACGAATAAATAATTTATTTTCTACTGTAGATTAATTATATGTGAAACAATATTTTCCATATAACTAGAAAAAATGCTCCCCATATAATCTAGAGATAACAATATAGAAAAGAAAACAGCTATTATTTTTGGTACAAATGAGATTGTAGGTTCTTGAATTTGTGTTAAGGCCTGAACTAATGATATCAACACACCAACAACTAATGCCACTAAGAGAAGAGGCATAGATAGTTTTAGCAGAACAATTAAAGTATCCTGTGCTATTTGTGTGATAGCTGCCGCATCCATTTTAATTCAATTTTTCATTTGATTTTTTATTATCATTGTAGAGAGTCATAAAATCTACCGGGGAAATATATAAAGGCAAATACCCTCCATCTCTCGAAAGATCAGAGATTATCCTTCTAGCATATGGAAAAATAATATTTGGACACTGGATAAAAATTATTTTTTCTTTATCCTCTACATCTTTTTCTAAAGTAAAAATTCCTGCATATTTTAAGTCTATTAAATACTGAACTTCATCCTTAACAATTGATTTAACATTAATTCCCAACACTACTTCATAAGTTTCATCTTGCACACCATGAGCTGCAATATCAATTGATACATCCACTTCAGGCTTATCATTGTTTAATAAACTATACGGAGCTTTTGGATTTTCAAAAGATAAATCCTTGATGTATTGAGCATTAACCAATACACTACCATTGATGCCTGATTTTTGTGACATAATTAAAATTTCAAATTTTGTTAATTAAATGATTTATATCAAATTTACTTGAAGAATACAAAGATAATATAATTTACAGTATATAAATAATTTATAACATACTCCCAAAAAATTATGGATTTAATTTTTTTAGTAGCAATAGCTGCCTTTATTATTTACAAACTTTTCCAAAGCCTTGGTAAAGAAGATAAAAATTTAAAACAATTTAAACATATAGAGCCTGTCCTAAACAATCTAAAAAAACATGTAAATCATATCAAAAATGTAGAATTTGAAGTTATTTCAATAAAAGAAGCAAATTTAAGCCCAAAAATTAAGCAAGTATTTGAGAAATTGTTAAGAGAAGAAAAATCTTTTAGTATGAATAATTTTATTGATGGTGCAAAAAAGGCATTTAAAATGATTATAATTGCTTTTAACTCTAATGAAATACAGACTTTAAAGGAGTTATTAGATTACCAACTTTATCAAAAATTTATTAAAGAAATAAATAACAGAGCTATAAATACAGTAAAACAAGAAGTAACTTTAGTTGGAATAAAAGATGTAAAAATACTTGATGCAGATATACAAGGCAACGTTGCCTCAATAAAATTAGAAATTATTAGTGAACAAATTATTATTGGTAGAGATAAAGATAAAAAAATAGTATCTGGAAGTGTCAATAAAATATTACAAATATGTGACATCTGGACTTTTAGCAAACAAATTAAATCTGGAAATTTATGGCAATTAACACAAACTGAATCTAAATGAAATGTTTGAAATTTAAAAATTTATTTTTACTGTTTTTGGTTATTATTTTATGCTCTTGTTCTAGCAATTATAAAAGAAAATACAAAGTTAGAAAAGTTAAATTTATTAAAACTGAATATAGTAAAATAGTGGGATGGAAGTATGATTCTCATCTCACTAGCCTCAATGCATTTTCAAATTCCTGCAAGGCAATCCTCAAAATTAGTGATAATAACCCCATTAGTAGATCAACACACTTAGGTGGCAATGCCAGAAATTGGAAAAGAATTTGCCAACATTTAAACAATAAAAAATTTAAAACCAATGAGCAGGCTAAACATTTTTTTGAAAAATGGTTTGCACCATATGTAGTATTAGATGGACAAAATACTGCCATTGGTAAATTTACCGGTTATTATGAAATTGAAATAAATGGAAGCACTAGAAAGACACGAAGGTGTAGGCACCCAGTGTATATGCCACCTAAAAACCTTTCACAAAATCAACGTAAAAATTACCTTTCTCACTCATCAATTAACAATGGATCATTGAAAGGGAAAAATTTGGAAATTCTATGGGTAGATAATCATGCAAGACTATATTTCATGCATATCCAAGGATCTGGCAGAATTAAATTAAATGACGGGAGATTAGTTCGTTTAGGCTATGCTGGACAAAATGGTCATGATTACAAATCTATAGGTCCTTATTTCAAAGAATATAACGCAACAGGTATTAATTCTGCACTTGATATGATCGAATGGCTACATCGAAATCCACAAGATAGTAGAAAAATTATTGAACGCAACCAGTCTTATGTGTTTTTCAGAACAATTAATGGAGATGGACCAATTGGCGCCCAGGGAATATCACTTATACCTGAACGCTCTATTGCTATAGATAAAGCTATTTACCCTTATGGAACACCAATTTGGATTGACACATCTCTACCCAAAACAAGAAATTATATAGATAGAAAATATAGAAGGTTATTTATAGCTCAGGATACTGGAGGAGCAATAAAAGGAGCTATCAGAGGCGATATATTTTTTGGTCATGGAAAAAGAGGAGAAGAATTAGCGTGCTATATGAATAATAAAGGGAAACAATACGCACTATTTCCAAAAAGTGTCAAAATACCAAATTATTACCGCACACATTAGCAATACTTCACTAAAACGTATCAATTATTGACAAAATATAAGCACATATATAGATTCTTGATACGAATAAAACGCTTATTTTGAGATATGTTTTCTTTAAGTTACCCTAAGACAAGATCCCAGAGATTGAGAAGTTGTAAATGGAGTAGAGATTTGTTTGCAGAGACAAGTATTAGTCCTAAAAATTTAATACAGCCTTTTTTTGTTACTGAAGGAAAAAATATTAGGGATGCGATTGGTACTATGCCAAATGTATTCAGATACAGTATTGATAATTTAATAACGGAGATAGCTATAGCAACAGAATTAGGTATCAAGGCAATTTTGCTCTTTCCACAAATCACAAATGATAAAAAAAGTACTGATGCTAAGGAATCATATAACATTAATAATTTAATTTGCAGAGCTATAAGGGAAATAAAAAAACAAAAATTTGATATCGGAATAATAGCAGATGTCGCGCTTGATCCATATACTTTAAATGGCCATGATGGAATTACTGATAAAGATGATAAAATTTTAAATGATTCCACAATAGATATACTGTGCAAGCAATCACTGAGTTTAGCGGAAGCTGGTTGCGATGTAATTGCTCCGTCAGACATGATGGATGGAAGAGTAGGAAAAATTAGAGATTCATTGGAACAAAATGGATTTCATAATACTAAAATTATCTCATATTCAGCAAAATACGCTTCAAATTTTTACGGACCATTTAGAGATGCAGTTGGCTCTAAAAATTGTCTTAAAAATTCTTCCAAAGATACCTATCAAATGGACTTCCGAAATGTTCAAGAAGCTATTACCGAAGTTGGGCTTGATATTTCTGAAGGAACTGATGCCATTATTATAAAGCCGGGCATGCCATATTTAGATGTAATAAGTTCAATAAAAAAAGAATTTAATATCCCCATAATCGCTTACCAGGTTAGTGGAGAATATTCAATGCTAAAAATGGCTGGAGAAAAGGGTATATTTAATACTGACCAAGCATTTATCGAAAGCTTCATCTCATTTAAAAGAGCTGGCGCTTGCTCCATAATAACATATGCTGCCATTGAGATCGCAAAAAAGCTGATAAAATAACTCCCTCCTACATTCAAAATAAAAAGCTATTAATGGCAGTGTTAAATAAAAAACAACAAGTGGCTAACTAGGTCACCAAGCACAATATATTCCAACTCAATTAACTTATTAATTTTTCGCAAATTTAATTTCTTAATCTGATATCACTACCGCATCTACTATTATAACTACTTTATCAGAATTTTGATGCCGTCTCAAAAGTGAAGAAAAAAAACATAAATTCTAAAAACCTTGCAATTAAATAAAGAATTGCAGTAATATTATGAGGTAGTGATGTTGATAAAATCATCATTATCTTATTTTTATTAAAATTTATTTAATGAAGACATGGTGAGGAAAATAAAAAGCACATAAATTAAATTGCTATAAGGAGTAAAAATGTCAATAGATAACATTTATGCAGATAGCTATCAATTAAAAATTCCGGCTATATGCTACCAAAATTTAAGCTTTGAGAACCAAAAAATACCGAAAGCACTATATCAATATATACTTAATAGATCTGGTATAATGATTATTAATCTTCATTATCATGAAAAAACTGGAGACACCTTAGTGAAGGTGGTAAATTCTATAGGAGGAATATTGCATAATCATAATGATAAAGATGTTATTTTATGGGATGTAAAACCAGCGCAAAATAATAATGGAGAGTATTTAGCAAGGTCACATCAGTTAAATGAATTTGTACTACATACAGATTGCTCTTATGAAGAAAAAATACCAGATTTTATAGCTCTTTATGTGGTGCATCATGATAAATTAGGTGGTGGGAAAAATTTATTAATTGATGGATTGACATTGATTCAACACTTATCAAAAAAGTCATTAGCTATTCTTCAAAAAGAACATGTAAAATTTATTATACCAGAAGAATTCAAAAAAGGAGTAGAATATATACATGCTACAATAATAGATAGAAACTTTAATATACGATATAGAAGGGCTATTATTGATCAAAGCGAATTATCAAAGGAAATGAAATCCGCATTAGATGAGTTTGATGAACTTTGTTATTCTCCTATTATAAATAGGGGATTTGAATTAAAAATAGGACAATTAATACTATTAAACAACAAGCGTTTTTTACATGCTAGAACTGAAATAAAAGATAAAAATAGACACCTTATCCGTGCAAGATTTTTTACAAACTTTGATAAATTTACATAAACATAATTTACTAAAGAAGAGGCATGAAGCAAAAAGAAAAATTCCAACATATAATTCCATTAAGAAAAAATTTTCTTAATGACAAAGCTGAACTATTAAAATTATTATCTTATAAAATGTCTTTTGATAGGTATGGAGAAAATTTTAACCCCTATTCTATGCTACTTGATGACGATATCATAGAGCAAATTGAAGAAGCTAATAACATTATAATAATTGCACTCGAAGCCATAATTAAAAATTATTTTTATGATAAAGATATCCAAAGCATTTTAAATTTATCAAAAAAGGCCTTAATATTATTAGAGAAATGTTCAAAAACTACTTATAAATTAGGATCCATACGCCCAGATTTTTTAATTACAACAGATGATAAAATAAAAATATGTGAAATTAACGCAAGATTCCCATTTAACGGCATATTTGCTACTCAATATTTAAGAGACACCCATAATAAAACTAGCATATCAGATTATATATCTATTAATCAATACCCTAATATTTTAACCTTGGTATTAGAAAATTTTGATTTATCTAAACCTATAGTCATATTGCGTGACCGAGAAAAGGGTTATGATATGAATTTTTTAGAAAAAATTTTAAAAGAAAATTCAAAAATAAAACAAAACCAAATATCCATAACTCCTAATGAGCTAGCAGTATCTGATGGTAAATTATTATTTAAAGGGCAAAAATGTGAACAATTTATTATTGAGCTACACCAAGATGAATTATTAAGCTTGAGTGATAATTTTTTAGAAGCTTTAATTAAAACAAATTA
>CAJQNX010000032.1 GCA_905479795.1 uncultured Candidatus Midichloriaceae bacterium
GAAAATATTATAATGGTTGCGACAGTAGCTTTTGGAATGGGAATAGACAAACCAGATGTAAGATTTGTGGTGCATGTAAATATACCCAAAAACATAGAAAGTTATTATCAAGAAACGGGGAGGGCAGGCAGAGATGGATTACCTTCAAATGCTGTAATGTTTTATGGTCTAGGAGATATAGCAATTCAGAGAAGTTTTATAGAAAATTCTAATGCTCCAGAAAATCAAAAAAGGATAGAACGACAAAAATTAAATTATTTATTAGGGTTATGTGAGGCTACATCTTGCAGAAGGCAGATATTGCTAGAATACTTTGGAGATAGATGTGAGGCATGCAATAATTGCGACACCTGCATCAATAAGCCAGAGACTTTTGATGGTACAATTTTAGCACAGAAAGCAATCTCCTGCGTTTATAGAACTAATCAAATGTTCGGGGTTATGTATCTTATAGATGTATTAATGGGAGTTGATAATCAAAGAATCAAAAACTTTCGCCATGATAAAATTAGCGTGTATGGAATAGGTAAGGAATTCAGTAAACAAGAATGGCTAAATATTTTTAGGCAATTAGTCTCTAGAAATTTACTTATGGTAGATATGATAGGACATGGTGCCCTTAAGATCACTGATCGAGGTATGCAATTTTTAAAAGAAAAAGAAAATATAGAATTAGGACAATATACTAAGAGAGTTAAAATTAAAATAAAGGAAGAATATAAGCCAGCTATTCAGGATCAAACAAAATTACTAAAAATAGAAACACAAAAAGAAAAAGATTTATTAGCGTTATTAAAATTAAAAAGATTAGAAATAGCAAAAGCGCAGAAAGTGCCGCCTTATGTAGTATTTCATGATAAGACATTGGTAGAAATGATTAAAACAAAACCCAGGTCAATTGATGAGATGTCTGAAATAACGGGGATTGGTGAAGCTAAAATTAAGCGTTATGGTCAAGTATTTTTAAATATACTATTATCTCATTTTAATTAATATAAATAGATTAACCTACACAAAGAAAATGATTAACTCTTTCCTTAGCGTCACTTTTCGTTCCACTGATTGTCATGCCCATAATAAAGCCTTCCCCCGAACAAATTAACTAAGTTTAGGTAACCAGGAAGAAGTTCCCATTCCAAATGATACTTCAGAATAATGCGGCATCTCCTTATATTCATTTATAAGTATTAAGTTTGCTACAAACTATACAACATGACTATTTAGAAGATAGTGGTGCTTACAAAATTATTATTAATAAAAATTATAGGGAGTTATGGTAGATAATTTCCAAGGACAGGAAGCTCCAATAGTTATAATTTCTATGGTTACATCAAGTGCAAAATATTTACAAAGAAATATAGTCTTTACAGTAAAAATAGACTCAATGTTGCAATATCAAGAGCACAATGTTTGGCAATTATTATTGGTAATCCAAAGTTATTAGAAGTATCTTGTAGAAGCATTGAGCAAATTGAAATGGTTAATAGTTTTTTTTGTAGAGCTTACTTAGAAAGTTAGGTGAGTCAACTTACAGCTGTAGCTGGTTCAGTTTACAAATTCACAATTTGATAAATATTACTGGATTAATTTATACTTAGCTTGTAATATGGGAATATTATTCCTAATATAAGAGGTCAAATGATTAAACGTCTATTATTAAACTTAATAAGTGAATCTTTTGAAGCAACGCCTATATGTGCTTTATTAGGGCCTAGGCAATGTGGAAAAACTACTTTAGCTAAAGTTTATACTAATATACGTAAAGATGAAGATGTACACTTTTTTGATCTTGAAGACCCTCTTGATTTAGCAAGACTTGATAATCCTAAAATAGCATTTGAAGCTTTAAAGGGTATTATAGTGATTGATGAAATACAATTACGTCCTAATTTATTCTCGGTATTGAGAGTTATTGTAGATAATACAAATATTAAATTTTTAATATTGGGAAGTGCTTCTCAAGAATTAATTCAGCAATCATCAGAAACATTAGCTGGAAGAATTTCTTATTTGGAGATGTCTCCTTTTTCATTGCAGGAAGTAGATGATATTCAAAAATTATGGCTTCGTGGAGGATTTCCTAAATCATATTTATCAACCACAGATAAAATAAGTATGAACTGGAGAAAAGCTTATGTTAGAACATTTCTCGAAAAAGATATTCCAAGTTTTGGATTTAATATTTCACCACATGTTATAAGAAGGTTTTGGATGATGTTAACTCATTATCATGGCCAAGTATTTAATGCGTCAGAAATAGGACGTTCTATAGAAGTGACAAATAAAACGGCAAGCAGATATTTAGATATTTTAGCAGGAACTTTTATGGTGCGAAGACTTCAGCCATGGCATGAAAACATCAGTAAAAGACAGGTAAAATCTCCAAAAATATATTTTAGGGATAGTGGAATATTACATGCCTTATTAGGCATAGAAAATAAAGAAAATCTATATACTAATCCAAAATTAGGTATTTCATGGGAAGGGTTTGCTGTGGAAGAAATCGTTAGATTTTTAAGAGCAGATGATGAAGATTGTTATTTTTGGTCTACACAATCTGGAGCAGAACTTGATTTATTAATTATAAAAAATGGAGTTAAGCATGGATTTGAATTTAAATTTACAGATAATCCAAAAATTACAAAATCAATGCATATTGCAACGCAAGATTTAAAATTAGATAATCTTACAATAATAGTACCCCATAAAGTAAGTTCTAAAATAAGTGAAAACATTAGCATGTATGGAGTACAAGATTTTATAAATACATATAAAGAAATATGAAATCTTATGTAAATTATAGAATAAAAAGGGTAGGGCGGGTATTAAAATGATTGTTTATGAAATGACTTGATAAGTTTTCTATGATTTTAACATATTATGTATTGTATTATTACACTCAACTTTCCTCTCTTTAGGCCTTAAAGAAATTTTTTTATATTAGTTTTTACTTTATCATATAATTTATAAGCTGTTTGAAATTGTAAATATTTTTTAAAAATACTATCTAATTTATTAGAGGATGACTTTGAGGTGCTCATCATATTGGTAGCATTATTCTCTAATAAAGAATTATCACTAGTATAATCATCAATCATCTTAGAGGATTTATGACGAGTTGTTTTCATAATGATATGATTGCGTATGCCGCAGCTAACCGCAGTAGTAACAAAACCACGCCTTAAAGAATGTCCTGCAATTTTAGATGTATCAAAATCTATCTTTGCTGAGTGTTTTTTAGTAATTCTTGCAACATCAATACAGGAGAGTCTAATGCCTGTAACTTTATCTGCTTTATTTACAGAACAAAAAACTGGTTCATTATCATTAATTTTTTGCCAAGCTTTCAGATGTTTTATTGGACAAAATACTTTTCTTTTGAGTATAGCTATTTTTTGACCTTCACCAAATTTATCAGTTTTACTTTGTCTAATAGTTATAATGATTCCCTCTTTGATAAAGGAAATATCTTCCCAATTCAGTTTCACAATTTCAGACCTACGCATAGCAGAGAACCAACCAAATGTAAGAAGAGCCCTATCTCTAATTCCCATATGAGTATTTTTAGAAATATGTTGTAATATATCTTCTAGATCTTTAAGTAGAATTGGATCCTTACCTTGTTTTGCAATGCCAAGCTTTCTTCTAATTCCTTGCCATACAATTTTAAATTCTTTGTCTTGGAGGTTGATATGAATATTTTTTGTTTCACAATATTTATAAATAGCACTAATTTTTCTTTGAATTGTTGAGGCTTTGTAATTTTTTTCGGCAAGGAATGTTATATAGGTAATCAGTGTGTTATGAGTGATATCGAGAGGGTTAATAT
This sequence comes from uncultured Candidatus Midichloriaceae bacterium, assembly GCA_905479795.1. Taxonomy (GTDB): domain Bacteria; phylum Pseudomonadota; class Alphaproteobacteria; order Rickettsiales; family Midichloriaceae; genus Aquirickettsia. The sequence continues at coordinate 3,830 of CAJQNX010000032.1, forward strand.
ATAGAGATTCACACCAAATACAGAAATTTTTCCAATCACTCTGATAGTTTTTTATAGTGTTTTTTGCAAAAGCATGACGTGCATAATCTTTTGCTTTTTCTTGTAAATTTGCAACAATTATAGAATCTTTATAGTTATTAGTAATTGTGAGATTATTCATAATTTTATTATAGTGTTCTATAAGTCCGATTATAGAACACTATTTTTTACATAACAATTTTTGTTTTTATTAAAATTGTTGTCTTTTTAAAAAGTGGTTTTAGAAAATTTAAGATATAATAATTCAAAATTTTTAAAATAGTAGAAAATTTCTCTTCTATAAATGCGATTTAAGCTATCTATTTTTTGAAATACATATAAATCTGTATCAAAACAATAAAAACGCTTTAAAAGTGATTTATTTGCCATTTTTTAACTCAACCTTCTGTTTTTATAATATATAGTCATTTTTTGGAATTAAATTTCGACTTCAATAAATTTTTTGACAATAAAATTATTTTTTCTAGCAAATTCATTGATAGAATTTTTTTGATTTTCTAAATCTTATAAAGAAGTAGAGATTCTAGTTTTTTATAATTGACTGTTTGAATTTATAAATTTACTTAAGGCATTTTTAACAACATTATTTAGTGTATCTTCATGTTGAAGTGCATATAAACCAACTTTCTTATGTAACTCAGTTCCTATTCTCACATTAAAACTTCCTTTAAATGGTTTGTCAGGTTCCTTGTTAGATTCTTTGCAGCTTACTAAATAATCGTCTACGGCTTCTTGAAATGAATTTATTAAATTTTCTGCGTCTCTTGCTTCATAATTAACTAAATCTTTAATAAATTCTATTTGTCCAAAAAATATTTTTTCCTCTTGGTCAAAATTTATAGATCCGTAAAAGCCTTTGTAAGTTAAACTATTATTTCTTTTCATAATAACCTCGCATCTTTAAGTTTTTGTATCACTTGCCTAATGGCATATGCTTTTACTATATTTGATGGGTGAGGCTTGTGGAGATTAACTATTAGCTCCAGTTTAGAATGATAAAATTTTCTTCTAGAACCGCCAGTCTTACTGTTATTTATTTCCTCAAAGCCTAATGTAAATAGAGCAGCATGTAATTCATCCCAAGTAAAGTCCTTAGGAACTTTTAGTAACCTTATAATTAATTTCTGCTTTTTACTCATTGCCAATCTTCAAATAGTAACTAAAGCAAGTGTAGAATATCTTTGCCAAAATAGCAACTATAAATAGTCGCTATTGACTTTTGTTTGTGCAATTTTAGAAATCATCTAAAATTCTTAATTCAAATACTTTGATTTTATATCAGTTTTGTTTATTAATCTCTGAGTTTTGAGATGGAAAAAAGATAGATATAGGGTAGGGTTAAATCAAAAATGATCGTTTTTTATATTACATATGTCTAATCATGTAACTTGTTGTCATTTTCAGAAGTCAATTGCGGTAAAAGTCAGAAGTGTTTTTAGCGAAATTTTGATAAAACTTTAGGATTAATTTAAAAAGTTTTTTATCAAATGCCAATTCTTTGTTAGAATGATTGCATAATTATAGTGGCTTGATACTGTCTCTATAAATTGAGTCTATATATCTCAAATTATTTGGCAGATTCAGTTGTCTACATAATTATCATCTCAATAACAAGGAGTAAATTGTCTCAATTAAAAGAAGGGAGGGGGTTGTTTTTCTAAAATTCACATTTAGCATGAAATAAAACATTATTCTTTACCTTTTTTCCTAGGCAATGCTAATGTATTTTATAATTAACTAAATTTCATAACTAGAAATATTAACTAATGTACCTACTTCTATTGAACTCTCTAATGAAGAAAAATGTAAATCACTATTAAAAACCTTTAAAGAGTGTGCGTGCAGTCTATAAATGCGTTATTAATATTTAATAGCTCATTTATTTCACATTCGACATTTTTTCCATCAGTAAATGGAGCAAATATTTCAACGGCCTCTTCTGTACCTAACCAATGTCGAGCATTAACTATTGCCAATCCATCTTCAGCACCACCATAATTTTGTAATTCCTCATTTATATTTTTATCATGATGTATCATATCGTAATCTATAATATGTGAGCTCAATTCCTTAAAAACACTAAAAGCAAAAATATCTCCTTTAAGCATCTTTGATATAATAAGAGGAACAACCTTATCTTTATTATCCATCAAATATGGTTTCCATTCTTTAAATTCATTTAGTTCATTTACCTTTACAGTCGATAAAAGAGCTAATGATGATGTTTGGTAAGCTTTTATTACATTACCATATCCGGATTGAAATTCTTTCATTTCTTGTAATTTTAATGCTTTTGCCGCAAGTCCTGCTATTTTATTTGCAGCTCCAATTTCATTTGTCATAATATACCTCCTGGTTATAATTCGTCATGGTTATTAATTTGCTCTGTATTTATTATCGTTGCATATGCAATATTATCACCATACAAAGAGTATTCTCCTTGAAGATCATCAAGCTCATGTGATATCAGGATAGATTGTCCTAACTTAGAAGTCCACCTATTTATTACTTCAGTTTCTAACAAATTTTCTACATACCTTGCACCGTGAAGAAATTCATTATTTTTATCAAAATAAAATACAACTGTGTTATTGGTTAACTCTACATCACTTTTAGCTATTGAACTTAGATCATCAACTATATTTAATATATTAGCAGGTGACTTTTCATATAATTTAGCTTTATCATCTAAAAACGAATTAATTGCTTTAGATACAGATAATCCTTCTTTAATGTATGCAGTTATGTCAGAAGGATTAACCCATTTTGTTACTCCTATTGCCCATCCGATACAATTATATGTAGCATAGTATTGAATATCAACAATGCATTCAAATTTTTCTAATTCACATATATTTTTTAACGTTTTAGGATTGTAATGGCTAAGTTGTGATATATAATCTCCTGTAATCTTATTATACAAATGTATTAAAGCGTCTTTTTGCATACAATCGTACTGTTCACATAAAGGTGAATTAGCATCGTTTGTGTATTCTCCACCTTTGGCTAAAAACTTTATGGTTTCTGTGTGAGCTTGTGGAAAATATTGATGACCTGTATCCGGATTTATAGAAGTAAAAATACCTATTTCCTTACTAGTTAATAATCTGTTAAAATCTTTGCCTTTTTCTACAAAACTCATAAGCAGCTAGTATTAATTTATAAAAATCCCTGAGTTCATTCTAATTCATAATAATTTAATATTCAATAACAATTTATTTTGTGAAGTGAACCCCAAAACATGGAGTCAAAGTTAAGCAACTTTTTTATATAATCCATAATATAACATTCCAAAATTATTAGGGGAATAATAATTTAAAAAGTAATGTTTCCTATAGGAATTATAGAAAGTTTCAATGTACTCAAATATCATAGAATTGGCAACATCTCCTGAGGCAAAACTTCTACCAAGCTCCTATTTTATAGTGTGGAAGCAAGATTCAGCAGCCGCATTATCAGGATAATTTGCTTTTCTTGAAAGACTTTGAGTTACTTTTAAATTTCTTGAAACTTTTTTGACACCTCAAGAATTTTATGAGAACATGAACAGTAATATGAATTAGAGTAGCAGTTGTCACTTTAATTTACAGATCAATGTGATTTTTAATGGCAAGGTAATGACTGATCAAAATTTACTATTCTCAATAGTTAAGATTATATACAGCACACCATCATGGGTTTGGATTGTTTTAGGATATTTGATTTTTATAGGCATTAGAGCGACTAAACCTCGATTAGTTTACATACCAAAGTTATTCATCATTCCAGTGGTTCTTTCTGGTTTGAAATATAAGATATTTATGGATGGCACGCTTTTCGTATGGATGGGGTATTTTATCTGCCTCTTTTTATCATCCTTTTTGAGTTTTAAATATTCATCCACGCAAAAAATAAAAATTATAAAAGGAAGTATGTATCTTAAATTACCTGGCACCTATTGGACACTTGTAGTTTTAATGTCCTTTTTTACTATGAAATATATTTTTGGGTATATAAGTGCGACACAAACAGCTCTTTACCAAGAGCTACAGGTATTTGAAGTTAGTATGAGCGGATTATTTTCTGGGTATTTTTTAGGAAAAGCTATTAATTACTTAACTCTATTAAAAAAGGAGTCAATATGAAAAATAAAAATAGAATTACATGAAATTAACCTAGTTTGAATTACTGCGAAAACTACTAATAGTCTAGAAATAAATCTTGAAACAGCCAACAGCTCTATTGCAAAGGGTATTGAATATTAAAAAAAACTTTTAGATAGAGTAATCCAATGAATAAAAATTAAATGGGTTATTGAAAAAGTTGAGTTGATTTTTTGCGAATCACTACCACCTTGGGAGGTTAGTGATTTACAGGGGCTTTTCTATCAATGCATAGTATTAGGCTTGTCCCTTTTAATCTATATTATTAGCTGCATTGCTTCAGCATTATAATGATAGCATCCAATACTTTTTAAATTACTTCTTCCAGCCATTAAGCATTTATGCCATTTATAAATACTTTCATTAGATAGAGGTACATTATAATTTTTATATAAATGTGTCATTATTTAAGCTATATCTTCCTCTGCAATAAATAAGCGAGATGTAGGGTTTTTGATTCCAAAATTTTTGCATATAGAAGAATGTAAATTAGCTCTATTCAATATCTCATCTTCTATTTCAGATGTATGAAATGCTTCATTGCCTAGTATATCAATAATAAAAGCATTTTTATCATTCTATCAATATGTAACAACAAACCTCTGCACATCCATGATTTCTATAAAATTGTTCTTCTAATTTTTTGGTAATTTGTTTATCAAAAACAAATTAGGCCATTCTTTTATTTGCCAATTCCAAAGCATAAGCTATAAAATAATTTCTTTTAACTCAATATATAGAGAAATATAAGCTAAAGCTTGTAAAATATTAAGCCGTTAGCAAACTCAATAAATAGTCATTACTCCCAGCCTGAGCGTTTTAATCTACCTCTAAAACTCCTCTTAGAATGTGAATCGTGAGAACGCACTACATTGAGAGCAATCCGCTTTAAAATTGCAAAACTTCTAACACTTTTTCTCTCTGCTTTCTGGTCTTCATCTTTTTTTAGATGCACATCAAAAACCCAATATAGCTTGTTTTTGATACCCCAATGGTTGCGAATATAACTGGGTGATTTGTTATTTTATGATGATGGCTTGATAAATAATAACGCCACTAAGCACTCACTTTTTTATTTGGATCATTGTTTTTAGAGCTCATTTTTTCAACTGCAATTACGCTTTTTGCTCCTACCCAATCTGCAGCTTTATTTAGTTTAAAAATATCATATCCAAAATATCTTCTTCTTACTAATCTTCCATGGTTGTCATCAAATTTGTCATGCAGCTTATTTGCATTTGATTCACCTTCTTTTGCAATATACTCTAACACTGATATGTATATTTTTGGATAATTTTTTTCAGTTCTAATACGTAATGGTCACCTTTTTCTCTTATCTTTTTTATAATTTCTTTTTGATATTCAGCTGCATCAATATTTGTAGTATTTCCTCTTATTGCCAAAGATTCGAGTAGAATTGGGATTACTCTTGTTTCGTTAGATTTTTGATCAATTGCCTCTTCTGCCAATACAATGTTATTTTCATGGCATCATGCACTAACTGATTGTAAGCATGTTATTTTGCCGCTTTTGCTCCCTCGCATTGCCTTTCCATCTGTTGCTATTTGCACTACTTTTTTTCCTGTATTTATCATTTCTTTTGCGTTATTTATTAATAAAGCCTCTATAATTTTTGGATCAAGTATTGTGAATAATCATCTAAATGTCCATTATGACGGTATTTTTGATTTTAAATCTATCTATTTTAATAACCACTCTTTTTTTATTATTACAGCAACTTTATCTATTGTAGGATTAAAGCTCTTTTAACACTATATAGGAGTATAAACCAGTAAGCATTTACTTTGCACCTTAATCAAATGTTGTACTGTTTTTAACATAATTAATACCTCTAATTTATCCCAAAAATATAAAATCACGATCATTCATCAATTGAAATGAGTGCGCTTTCAAAATTTTTGTTTTTTCCCAGTTTATAATCCTTAATAAATACTATCAATATAAATGCAATCAAAGCAGAAATTGGCAAAACACTTAATGCGATTCTATAGTCATATTTTGTGTATATAACAGCTCCAACATGCCCTTTATTAAGTATGTATCCTATTAAAGGGTGAAAAATTAAACCTGCAAGCATAACAGTCATGTTTATAATTGAAGTAGTAAGAGCAGAAGTTCTTTTGTCAACTAAGTCACATGCAAGTGCAAATGAAAGTGTTTTTGCGGAATAAAAAATGCCTGCTAAAAATAAACATATGTATATTTGATATTCTAACATATTAAAATTACCGTAAAGAATTGCGGTATATAATATACATGCTACTACAGATGATACTAGCATTACTATTTTACGGCTTTTAAGTACATCGGATAGTATAGCAATAATTGGGCTTCCGATACCAGCTCCCATAAACATAAAAGCAATTGCATTTGCTGCAATAGTATAACTAGCTTCAAAATATACCATAATAAACCCAATTCCCCAGCCTGCTCCTAACACTGTTATTGGTAAATAAGTTAGCATTCCATAAACGGACAATAAAATTATTTGAGGGTTTTTTAAGATTAATTTAAAATCTTTTAAAATTGGATTTTTAACTGCTAGGACATGTTTTTGTTTAAGTTCTATTAAAACAGACGAGAGCGCCATAAAAAGAATCAGCGAAAGTACCACACCAATAAAGACCATGCATAAAATTATTGTTTTCCAATCAAAAATATGAGTTAATGCTTTTAGAGGTGTGCCTGCAAGTATGGCGCCCAAAGTTCCAAAAAATATTGTCATACCAATGCCAATGCCTACTTTATTAGAAGGTAAAATTATTGTAGCTACTTTTACTGCCCCAATAAAACCAAATGCAGACCCTATTCCCATAACAAATCTTGATGCGGCAGCATATACAATGTTATCAGAATAAACTAAGCCTAATGCCCCTAGCGCACAAAGTAAAGGTGCAATAGGAAGTAGATATTTTATTTGAATGCGATCAATTGTGATGCCTAAAGGAATTTGAAGACCAGCATACGCAGCAGAATAAGATGCAATAATAATACCAAAACCTGCAGCTTCAACATGAAATACATCCATAAATTCTTGAGCTAAGGTATTTGGTAAAACACGAAGCGCAAACTGATAGCAGTAAAAAAGCCCACAAGTAAGCATTATTAACCATGAGTTAAATCTTTTTTTAATAAGTACATTTGGCATCTTTTATTGGATAATTAAATTCAGCATTGAGGCGAATTATAACATCATCATTAAATTTATTATATAGGTAATGTTTGATTTGAGTTTAGTAAAAGAGTTAAATAATCAAAAAGTTCACATTGGTGATAATTTTAATACTTGGTAACCTAGTCAATTATAAACTCGAAGCTTTAAATAAAAATTGGACTAGCGTATAGGTGTACGCGTAGAGTTATGACCTATATAAAGCAATGGATTGAAAATAATAAACTTATCCTATGTTTTTTATAACTACAGTTGTATTCGATTTTTCATGTGCACGATTATTAATAGCTATGCTTTTTTATCATTTCTTTATATAGCATTAGGATATGTAATGATTTTTCTTATAGGTATAGGAACGCTCACTCCATTTTTTTGTAATGCTGCCCATATTTCTAATTTAACTTCACTTTGAGGAATAAAAAAACCCTTCTTAACATCTTCTATCCAAAATAATAATAAAAATGTGATTATTCCATCATGGATATCTTGCAATACACAAAATGGGGCAGGATTTTTTAAACAATGTACACTTTTTTCTGCTGTATTTAATATAATATGCTTTACTTTATTAATATTTTCCTGATAAGAAACTTCTATTTTTATTTCTAGTCGTAAGTTAGAGTCTTTGTGAGTCCAGTTAATAATTTTATAATTAATAAATTCTTCATTAGGAACCATCATTTCTTTTCCACAAAATGTTTTGATTGAAATATAGCGCCCTCCAATTTGGCTTACAAAGCCTATAGTTTTATCATTAAGTTCAATTAAATCGCCTACTTCAAATGATTTTTCAAACAATAATATTATACCTGTAATAAAATTAGCAGCAATTTTTTGTAAACCAAATCCAATGCCAATTCCAATAGTTCCGCTAAAAACTGTTAATGCTGTTGTATCCACTCCCATTATCCCTAATGTTACTAAAAATACAATTGTGGATACAGTGACATATAACGTTTTTATTAAAATTTCTCTATTACTTGGTTTTAGTCTTGAGATTTTTCTTATTCTTTTTTCACTATATTTTATTACCCATAAAGATGTTGTCACTAAAATAATTAGTGCAATGATTGTTATAAGAATTGAATATACAGTGAATCTTAATGAGCCTATAGTAAACGATAAACCATCTGAATCTAAAAATTGTTTAATGTAAACACCAAAATATATAAAAACTCCTAAAAAAAATACAACTAACGAGTAAAATAGTATGTTTTTTTTACTAACTAATTTATGCATAATCTTTATATAAAAATCGGGATATCACACTGTACTATACATAATACTCATAGTATTATCAAGTTAAACTAGTAGAAAATGGGATGGCCCAAAAGAACAGTTAAACATTTATTATTTTGAATAATGTGTTTAAAATATAATATTTTGTTCACTCTATACAAAAATGTTATTAGTTATATTTAATCTTTAAGATATAAAAGATAGTATAAAGAAAAATACATTATTATGTTTATAAACATAAAAACTTAATGACTAAAAACATTTTAATTTTAAAAAAATAATCATATATGCGTTGGCTATATTGGCAGTATTTGCTATCCTGAAATATTTAGGGATATTGACAACAATATTAAGTACAGATTTGCTAACCATTAAAATTGGTGAAATTCAGATTCCTTTTTATTTATTTTTAAAGGTTTTTCTAACTATAATCATAATGCTGTGGATAAATAAGGCTATTATTTATCAATTAGAAAATAAAATCTTCAATATTAAAAAAGTTACTACTTCTAATGCACAATTAATTATGAAAATTGTTACTACAATTATTTATGTAATAATTTTCTTTATTTCTTTAGAAATATTGGGTGTGAATTTAAGCAGTATAGCCTTTTTTAGTGGCGCTATAACTGTGGCGCTAGGTTTTGGATTACAAAAGATAACCTCTAATTTTGTTAGTGGTATTATTTTATTATTAGAAAAATCAATCAAACCTAGAGACTTAATAGAATTAAATAATGGTACTATTGGTCTTGTATTAACAATATATACAAGATTTACCTTACTTAAAACTTTTAATGGAAAAGTTATAATAATTCCTAACGAAGATATGATGACGAATAAAATTATCAATTGGACTTATTATAATAAAAAGGGAGAAGTTAAAATTTCTGTAAAACTATTTTGTGATACTACCGTAAAAAAAGCTCAATTGCTTATGCTAGATATAGCAAACTCAAATATAATGGTATCAAAAGATCCTAAGCCTGTTTGCACATTTAAAGCATTTAAGGAAGGAGTTATTGAAATGCAGCTAGTAATATGGCTTAAAGACGTAACAAATGGGATAGATGTTCCAATAAATAATATCAAATTAGTACTTTTTGAGGAATTTAAAGCAAATGGGATTAAATGTGCAATACCTTGAAAATTTAATGGCAGATCTAATAACTCCTGCCGAAAGCCGTGGATAATTTAACCCAAAGGAGATTAAACTTTCAAACATAACGTAAACAGTTTATAGTCAAAATTATTATTGAGTAAATAATATATAATACTTCAAGAATACGTGAAAAATCTCATAGCTGTGTACTTTTCTTTTTTGTTATTCGTTTTTCATATACTGTTCATATTTTCTTTTTCTTCATGTGCAGAAGCTAAATTTCATAAGCAGCAGCATGATTATCACGTTATTATCAGTCAGAAAAAAAACTCTAACAAAACATTAGCTAGTATACTCCAGGATACACAAATTTACTTAGAACAGCTTGTAGATAGAGATTTAATTGATACAATCAATCTAAACTACCGCGTTGAACAAGATCATTTATATATTCGAAAAATACTTGAATCACAGGGATATTATAAAGCAAAAATTAAATCTGTATTAAAGAAAGAAGCGGCAACAATAAAATTTAAAGTTGATGCAGGAGAGCAATATAAATTTGGAAAAATTCAAGTGTTAATTAATAAAAAAAAACTTGATGCAATTCAACCACTAGATATCACTTCAGCAATATCTTTAAAGGCTATTACTAACGCACCTGCATTAGTTTCAAATGTGATAAAAGATCAGCAATTAATTAAAAAATGGATTGAAGTAAATAAGTGTTTTTTTAAGTATAGTGTTCAACATAATGCTGTGGTAAATAATTTAAAAAATCAAATTGATATTACTTATCATGTAACTGTTAAGAGTAAAGCTACTTTTGGAAAAATTAATTTTATGGGCAATCTAACAGTAGCACCCCTCTATTTAAATAGACTAGTATCCATTAAGGAAGGGAGATGCTTTAAACAATCAGAAATAAACGCTGCTAAAACCCAACTGCAAAAATCAAGGCTTTTTGCAGAAGTGAATGTTGTGCTACCTCAATCACCATCACCCGATGGAACAGTGCCAATTACATTTAATCTCAAGGAAGGGAAGTATCGATCAATAAAAACAGGTATAAGCTATAGTACGGATATTAGTTTAGGGCTCGATACAAAATGGGAACACAATAATTTTTTGGGACACGGAGAAAAATTTTCTGCATCACTATCTTTAGCAAAAATAAAAAGTCAGCTGGGAGTACAATTAGTTAAGCCTTTTTTCTTAAAAGTTAATCAACGTTTAAAAATTGATGGCACCTTTAAAAAAGAGAGCAGTGAAGCATATCGGTCTAAAGGATTTGATATATCGGGTAATATTGAGCGTGATATTAGCAATAAAAAAATTATTGGTATAGGTGCGAAATATAATTTCGAGCAGGTTAAAAAACAAGATAATTCTAAAAATTTAATGCTGCTCTCTGTACCTATGTTTATTTCGCAAGATAAACGAGATGATATACTTAATCCTAAAAAGGGTTGGACATTTAATATTAATATTGAACCAAGCTTAAATACTCTAAATAGCAGCACTACTTTTGTCAAAAATAAATTAAGTGGTACCATCTATCACTCCATACCAGTAATGGGAAAACCAATAATAGCATTCCGCGCAGCCACAGGTGGTATTATTGGCGCAAACACTACCATACCTGTAACAAAACGCTTTTATGTGGGAGGCGGCGGTTCTTTAAGAGGATATGAATACCAATCAGTAGGGCCAATTGATAAAAAAAATATTCCCTTAGGGGGACGCTCATTTATTGAGATTTCTACAGAATTGAGGATACGTATTAATAATAACTATGGAATGGTTGCTTTTATTGACGCAGGAAATGTTTATAATTCTGTAATTCCCAATTTTAAAAATGGAATGCGTTGTGGTGTTGGGGTAGGATTACGTTATTATACTCAATTTGGACCTTTGCGAGCAGATATAGCAATACCTCTGCACAAACGTGTTGGTGGTATAGATAAAGCATACCAATTATATTTTAGTATAGGGCAGGCATTTTGATGGTATACAATTTTCATATTAAAAAAATTATTGATTTGCTACTTAAGCTTTTATTAGTCGTGTTAATGGTAGCATTATTAGCACTTGCTGGAGCACTATATTGGCTATCTAGTGAGTCGGGCAAAGCTTTTGTTCAAGATCAAACTGAAAATCAATTGTCAAAGAGTTTAGGTTATAAGGTTAGAGCTCAAGGGGTTAGTTTTCATTTACCATTAATTGCTAAAATTGAGCAAGTATCATTACTTGATGCGCAAGGTGTGTGGCTTAAAACAAATGATTTATCTATTAGCTTTTTACCTACGTTCAATATTAAAAAACATCTGATTTTCCGTAAAATTGCCGCCAATAAATTAGTTGTATCAAGAATTCCTGAGATTAATATTTCTAATACTAAAGGTACTGGAAATCTAGATATATCAGTGCAAAAGATCAATATAGATGAGTTGATTATTACAAACGCAATAACACAATTAAAGGAAGATTTAATTAGTTCATTTATGGGATCTGTAAATTGGTTATCTTCATCAAAAAAAGTTGCATTTGAAACTCTAATAACCGCAAAAAAGCCAGTGCTTGGATTTCAAGAAATAAGTTTAAATTCCACAGGGAGTTTTCTTCTAAGTGAAGATTTATTCACTTTAACATCCATGAGTCTTTCTAGTCCAAATTTAAATATATCTGGTAATGGTACGTTAAATATTTCTACTAATGCTCTGACAGCAACAATATGTACAGATAAAATGGACGTTAGTAACTGGAGAAAAAATATGAGTGGTGTATTGCAGGCAGACGCTATTATTTCTGGAACTATCCAAAGTCCAATAATTAAAACAACACTTCATTTGCACGATGCTATGTATCTTAAACAGACTATTCCAGATATTACTACTAATATAATCAGTAAAAAAGATGCTCAAAAATGGAGTGGTGACATCAATATTATCTTGTCAGAACATGATAAAGCTACAATGCAATATGAATGGATTGATAATATACTTAAGCTAGACAGTATCTCAGGAAAGTATCTTAATAATAAGCTTAAGGGGTCACTTCTTATAGATAGAAAAACTGCTATCATGGAAGGGAAATTGTATGCCCAAATTCCTAGTATTGAGAAATTTCATAATTATATACCTAATTCATTTTATGGAAGTGCAGAAATCTTTGTAAAATTAAGCTCGAGAAAAATT
>CAJQNX010000033.1 GCA_905479795.1 uncultured Candidatus Midichloriaceae bacterium
GGATTTTGGAAATCTATAATCTATACTATTAAGTACAAAACTTCTAACTCATTTTCTTATATTTAAAATTTTAAATGTATTTGAACTAAATTTTCTAAAAAATATACTTTTTCAACAGCACCGATCGTTTTTAATACTCACACCCTGCCCTGCTTTAATTTCTTTCCGTAGCCACCATGGCTTCATGAAAGAAACTGATCTCATAATCAAAGTCTTGCCACTGACTTTTTTGGTAAGTTTTGAGACTTTAATTATTGAGCTAGAATTTATTATTCATAAGTTGCTGAAAAAGCTAAATTTTTATATAATAAAAATATCATTAAAAAGATTGAATTATTATGCCTATAACAAAATATCTAAACCCGAGAAACGATATAGCATTTAAGAAAATATTCGGAACGGAAAAGAATAAAGATATATTAATACATTTTTTAAATGATGTAATAGAGCGAGAAGATAAAAAAGAAATAACAAATGTAACACTACTCAATCCAATGCAACATCCTGAAATAATAGGAAAGAAACAAAGCGTTGTAGATGTATTATGTGAAGAAAAAGATGGTACTCAGTATATAGTAGAGATGCAAGTAGCAAAAGTTGCTGGGTTTGAGAAAAGAGCGCAGTATTATGCAGCAAAAGCATACGCATCACAGCCAGAGAGAGGTGAGACATACGATCATTTGAAAGAAGTTATATTCTTAGCAATAACAGAATATGAAATGTTTCCTCAAAAAGATGGTTATAAATCAGTACATATAACACTAGACCAAAAAACGTACGAAAGGGATTTAAAGGACTTTTCATTTACGTTTCTAGAACTAAAGAAATTCAATAAAACATTTGATGAATTAAAAAGTTATGAAGAAAAATGGTGCTACTTTTTTAAACATGCAGATAATCCAGAAGATATGCATGAATTAATAGAAAATAGTGATGAAGTAATAAAAAAAGCATATCATGAACTAGAGGCCCATAACTGGACTAATGAAGAATTAAGGGCATATGAAGCGTCAGAAAAAAGCTCCAAAGATGCAAAGTCTAGGGAGAAGTATGTAGAGCAGGCTGCTAGAGAAAAAGCACTAAAAGAAGGTAGAGAGGAAGGTAGAGAAGAAGGCAGAGAGGAAGGTAGAGAGGAAGGTATGGAGAAAGGCAAGCGTATAGAAAAAACCAAAATAGCACTTACTATGCTTTCAAATAAATTAGATGAAAAAATAGTTGCAGAGTCAACAGGCTTATCACTTGAAGAAGTTAAAAAGTTAAAAATTAATTTAGTCCCAAAAACCTAAATTGCAGGGTTATTCATCGCTTTATCAATTGGGACTATTTTTGACACAACGATTCCAGCAAATTGTTGTAAATTTAGAGCAATAATATTGGGACACCAAAAACATGTGTTTTTGGAATACTAAAAGCTCGGTAACCAACACAACTAGCCATTTAATTTACTTTTGTTTTTTTCTTATTAAAGTACTAATTGTTTGACAACTTTACAAAAGTCAAACAAACTCATAAATCGCTACATATGTTGCTGCATAAAAATTATTACGAATACTTTATTTTTTTACTATTTAGTATATAATTATGCGATATATGCCGTTAAATTATGGAGTTATTTGATGCTTACAAGGGTCAATCAGTGCAAGGCAGGCTTGATATATAATAGATAGTAATAATGGTAACAACGAAAGTTAAAAAAAAGGGCTGGCTAGAAATTAAAAACTCTTTAATCTACTGTTCAGAAAATGATTTGAAAGGTTTAATTAAAGATTTGTATAAATTAAATACGGAAAACAAAGTTTTTTTAGAAACTAAATTTCTAAATGACTCAGAAAGCTTGGAGCATTATAAGGCAGCTATTAAAAAGTATTTAAGCCCACATGAGCCATGGAAAAAAAGTCAGCAAATTAATCTAAAGGAAGCAAAAAAACAAATATCACTTTATACTAAAGCCACATCTGATCCATTGAAAGTTATTGATTTAATGGTGTATTATGTTGAGTGTGGCACGGATTTTTTATGCACATTTGGAGATATGTACGAGCAGTATTATACCAGCCTTGAAGGTGTATTTGAGAGCATTATAAAAAAGATGGAAAGATTTGATAATGTAACAGTGAATCAATATGTTGATAGATTAGAAGTTGTAGTTCAAAAAGCAAAAAATACAGGCTGGGGATATTATGATACGATCTCTTATATGCTTCTAGAATCATATAGTCATGATTGAACTTGCTGCCGAAGAATATATTCTATTGTAGTACAAAATAATCTCATAAAACAAACTGTACTGCGACGGTACAAACTAGTCTAATATAATTGCTAATTGTACTCAAGAATAAAAAATTGAGGCCGGTACTGAAAATGCTTAATTTCTTTGTACCGCCCTACCCTATTATTTTTATTTTTTATTGGTAGTAAAAATACAAAAGGAAGAATTTTTCATACATATAAAGAACAAATTATGGAATATTTACAATTAAATCTTTCAATCTCTTCTATAGTTAA
>CAJQNX010000034.1 GCA_905479795.1 uncultured Candidatus Midichloriaceae bacterium
ATATCTTATCTTGATTTTTTCCTAAATCTTCAACAGCATATAAAAATGCAGGTTTACCATCAATTTCAATATCATTCTTTATTGCCCATTTTATTGCTGGCACTCCATCTACCTTATAACCATTTGATATTGCATGCTTTGCAAACTCTCCTTCTCTTTTATTACTTTTTTCCCATTCATTAACAAGCACTATTGCGGGCGTATTATCTTGACCTACTTTAACATCATTCTTTAATGCAAAATCTATTATATCAATTAAATCATCCAAAGTAATAGAACCTTCTTCAACAAATGTACTGGCACTTTCCATAAAAGATTCAAATACAGGCTTTTCACCAGCAGGCAAATCATTTGCTAAAATAGCCTCTTTTAATTCATTTACAAATGATCCTGATCTCTCGGTAGCTTTATCGCCTGATGCCATATCAATAACACTATCTTTTACTGCATTTAATTTAGCATTAGTCCCAGTATATTTATCAAATACACTTTCAAATATATCTTGAGCATAGGGCAACAAATGTTCATTATCTTTAAATATCCTATCAACCGCAACTTTATACATGTCTGCAATTACTTCACGTCTATCCGCTAACTTCGCGTATTTTTCAATTTCATTAAGAACTTGAGGAGTGACGCTAGACTCTAGATCATTTTTTAGTAAAAAGTCATTGAAATCAGATAGCAAAGTCATAACAATCCATAATAAATTTATGTAATATATATTTACTCTAGCAGATCGTTATCCTGAGTCAATATTTTGTAAATAATAAAAACTAAAGTTATTCTTTATTAAATTACCAATTGAAAAAATCTTCTACTAATTTCGGGGTCATTTCTAAAACACCCCATTAATGTATGAGTCTTCATTTTTGCATCTTTTTGATTAATACCTCTATTGTTTATACAGCTATGATTAGCTTCTATCATAACAGCAACCCCCTTGGGCTTTAGAGTAAAATTGATACTATTGGCAATTTCAGATGTAAGCCTTTCTTGAATTTGAAGACGCTTAGAATAAATTTCAACCACTCTCGCCAATTTACTTATACCAACAACTTTAGTATTGGGGTAGTAAGCTATATGAGCAACTCCCTGAATTGGAGCCATATGATGCTCACAATGGGAATATAATTTTATATCTTTTAGAAGAACCATATCTTGATAGCCTGATGTTTCTGTAAAGGTTCTTTGTAAAACTTGACTTGGGTCCTCTAAATAACCTGAAAAATACTCTTTAAAACTTTCAACCACTCTTTTAGGGGTGTCGATTAAACCTTCTCTAGTAGGATCTTCACCAATCCATTTTAATATCGTCTCTATAGCATGCTTTGCTTCGTTTTCTGATACTTTAACTTGTATATTGGTTTTCTTTAGCAATTTACTTTGCATAATCGCATAATGTTTAAAAAATAAGAACTGGATTATATCATTAAATAAATTTTTTTATAGTATTTTATTAATTAGCCTAGCAGTCATTGCTAAAAGATAGATAGAATTAAAGTTTAAATCTTTATTATTGTCGAACCCATGATATTATTACTTTTTACTTTATCGTAGGCTTGAGTGATATCATCCAAGTTAAATTCATCGCAAATTGTAATTTTAATCCTATCATGTATAATCATCCCAAAAACTTCATCAGCACATAAAACTCTCTCCATCTTATTACTTTTATAATCAAAAATAGAGGGAAAAGTAATGTATAAAGACTTGGCAGAAATTTTAGCAATATCAATACTAGACATTTGATTTAGTTTTGCACCATGATAAACCAAAATTCCCATTTTAGTTAAACATGCTATATTTTTATCGTGAATTGTGCCACCTAACGAATCATAAATAATATTTACACCATATCCCTTAGTAAATTCTATGATTTCTTGCTCCCAATTTTCTGATTGATAATTAACCACTTTTCTACAACCGCATTCCAGTGCAAAAGTTTTTTTGTTATCACTATCAACGCTACCAATAACAATGGCTCCTAAATCATTTGCCCACTGAGCCAGTATATAACCAATACCGGAAGACACGTTGTGTATTAAAACTATCGACTTTGAATCAACTATATAGACCCTCTTTAAAAGAGAATGTGCCATCATGCCAGAAAAATACGCTGCAGCAGCAGTTTTTTGATAAATCTCCTCAGGGATTGCAATAAGATCTTCTGCATTAACAATTACATTTTCTTGATAGCAAGCCATGTTTTTAGAAAAATATACAACAGAATCTCCTGGTCTAAAACCCGTTACATTAGCACCAACTTCTAATATGTCAGCGCTCGCACTATAACCTGGAACAATAAATTGCTTATCGCTAGGAACATTAACAAAGGCATCATCTTCATTCATTCCAGCTACTATATTTTTAACTAATACCTGTCCTGATCCTGGATTTTGATTTTCTACATTTTCTATTTTTAACTGTTGGCTATCTCCAGATTTAATTAACTTAACAGATTTTGGCATGATTTTATTCTATAATTTTAGCTTATCTATAATCTTATTGTAACTGTAAATATTTGCAACATTTCCAAGCGTAGTAATGGTGATATTATTTTTTGACAATATTTGTTTGGCTATTTTTTTCAGTGATTCAACAGAAACACTATCCACCTTTTTTAGTATCTCATCATTACTTATATACCTGCCAAACATTGCAAAATTATTGCATAATTTTTTCGCTCTAGAAGTTGTACTCTCCATTGACATAAGTAAATTTGACCTAACTTGTGCTTTAGCACGTTCAATCTCCATGTCATCAATTTCCTCAGTAACGTTTAATAATTCCTGTATAGTTAAATCTATAAGTAAATTGATATTTTTTGAATCAAGAGCAGAGTATACCCCAAATATCCCACAATCGCTGTAACTACTTGAAAATGCTGAAATATTATATACCAAACCTCTTTTTTCACGAATTTCTTGAAATAATCTTGATGACATGCCGCCACCAAGAATAATTGCTAAAATTTGTAAATCATAAAAACATTCATCTAGATATGACAACCCTTCAAATCCCATTAAAAACTGACTTTGCTCTAGATCTTTATTAACGTGCAATTCACCCCCAGAGTAACTAGCTTTTTCGTATTTAGAAACGTCATCGGTTTGAAAATTTTTAAATTTTTCATCAATTAAATTATTAAATTTTTCTGCATCAAGATTTCCAGCAGCTGATATAATTGTATTTTTAGTAGAGTATCGATTTTTAAAATAGTTATATAATTCTTCTCTACCTAAGTTTTTTATAAACTCCTCTGTCCCCAGAATTGAACGACCTATAGGTTGGTTTTTAAAAGCAGTTTCCTGAAAATAATCAAAAACTATATCATCAGGAGTATCTCTTGTCATACACAATTCTTGAAGAATCACCTCCCTCTCCCTCTCTAGTTCTTCTTTAGCAAAAGTGGAATTTAATATTATATCAGTAAGTATATCAGTTGCTTTTTCTAAATCCCCCTTTAGTACTTTTGCATAATAAACAGTTGAGGTTCTTGATGTGTAAGCATTAAAATATCCCCCTATCATGTCAAATTCTTCAGCAATATCCCTTGCTGTTCTTGTTGATGTGCCTTTAAAAGCCATATGCTCCAAGAAATGAGATATGCCATTATTTTGTTGATCTTCATTTCTGCTGCCATTCTTAACTAACAAGCTAATTGTTGCAGATTCAAATTCATTTACCGTATCTGTTGCAATGGTTAATCCATTTTGCCTTACTAAACAATCTACTGATTTCATTAAAATTCCGAACATTTATTTCCAATCATTCTACGAATTTTAAACCATTTAGCAATACAAACTAGGAACCGTAAATTTTACAAATATAAAAACAACCGCAATTCAAAAAAAATCTTTTCTTTATAAAACTTTGAGCTATAATGGCGCAATTGTGTAGAAAATTATCCAAATGTGTATACTAAAAAAAATAAATATTTAGCAGTAATATTAACATTTTTGGCACCTTCTATTGGAATGCTGAATATTTCTGAAGGAAAAAAAAGCATCCTCTATTTTATAGCTTCCATACTTTCTGTATTATTAGGATTTATAGCGGTGCATAATGAGTTGTTTCAAGATCTTACTTTATCAATTTTATGCTTTAAAATACCAATAAATATTATCGCAGCCATACATTGTTATAGAATCTTAAAGTTAAAAGATTGGGCTATTCAGCCTAAGTTATATTCTAGTTGGTACGCAATCATAATTATAATTGCACTATTGTTATGTAATTATTTTATCGCTACACGCCTCATTTTTTTACCTAGTAAAATTGTACAATCAGGTATGCAACCAGATTTAGAGGATGGTCAGTATGTATTATCCATTAATGCGGAACTTTATCATTTTTTACAAAAAATACTTAATGGAAGTGATATTTTATATCCAAAAAAAGGTGATATAGTAATATATCATTTTGATGACTATGCATATCTCCATCATTGTTATGTTGGAAAAGTTATATCAAAATCACAAATTACTGATAAAGAATTTAAAGAATCAAATACCTTCTTTCCTTATTACAAGGAATGCAATCTTGTTAATTTTGTAAAAAATGAATGTATTTTTATCACTGTAAATAAAAGCCAAATATTTTGGGCAGTACCAAGAAAAAAAATAGATGGATACGTTAAATATATAATCTGGGATCAAAATAAGAAAAAATTTATTATGAAAATTACTAATTTCTAACGTAATTTTCCAAAACTATATCTCATTAAAAAATTTATTTACTGAGTTAATATGAAGTTCTCTCAGTTGCTTTTTATAAGATTTCTCCATCTCATGTATTTTTTCAGGGTTTTCCAAACAATCTTTTATATATGAAGCTAGCCATTTTTCTGATAATTGCCACTCTTCTTTCACAACAATTTTTGAATTTTTGCTTAGATATTTTGCATTATATAATTGGTGGTTATCTTTTGCCTTGGCGAATGGAACCAATATCGCCGCCTTTTGAAATAACAACACCTCAACAACTGATGATGCTCCAGCTCTAGAAATGATTAAATCATGCCTATTATATAATTCCTCAATATTATCAAAGAAAACTTTAACACTAGATTTGCAACTTGTCTTAGAATAAATACCAATTGTATCGTCTAAATACTCTTTTCTGACTTGATGAGTGATAGATATCCTTCTCTGCAAAGATTTTTCCAAATTTGAAATTGATTTTGGCACAATATCACTAAAAAGCTTTGCTCCCTGGCTACCACCTATTACTAATATTCTTAAATTTTTTACTTTTGATCTTGCTTTAGTGTTATGCTCTTGCAAAAATTTTATCAAATTTTCTCTAACTGGCAGTCCTATTAAGATAACTTTTTCTCTATACTTATCCTTAATCTTTTGTGTGTCTGGAAATGAGGTTAACAATTTATCTGCAAACGGTAAAAAAATTCTGTTAATCTGCCCAAGAACTGAATTTTGTTCATGTAAAAAAAGAGGAATGCGAAAAATTATAGCACATAAAGACGCTGGGAGGGTTGGGTATCCACCAAATGAAATTATTAATTTCGGCCGCTTAAAACAAAATTTACCCATTATTTTTAATGTACTGATGAGTAAAAGTGATAAATTTAACACCTTACTACTTAAATTTTGCTGTGGGGGTGAGGATATAATAACAGTTTTGTAAATATTATTTAATATGCCATCACAATATTTCAAAGCTCTTTTGTCACATGCAAAATGCAGTTTATATCCTTCTTTATGTAATTTTTCAGCGACAGCTTGTGCTGGGAACACATGTCCACCAGTGCCGCCTGCAGAAATAATAATTGTTTTATTGTTAGTTGCTTTCTTTATCACTAATTTTATGATCTAATATTTGTATCAATCCTTTAAAATCTTTAACTTCCTTAAAATCCATATAGACTGATGCATATCTAACATATGCCACCTGGTCTACTTTAATCAATTCACTCATCACTAATTCACCTATAATTTTAGATTCCACCTCCCCTTCTCCAAATTTTTGAAGCTTTTTTACAATGTTTGAGGCAATTTTATTTAAAAATTCATTTTCTATATTCCTTTTTCTAGTTGCTATTTCTAATGATCTTAATATTTTCTGTATATCAAATGGTCTTTTCGAACCATTTCTTTTAACAACCATTATTTCTTGCACCTCTAACATTTCATATGTGGTGAATTTTGCTCCACAATTATTACAAATCCTCCTACGCTTGATACTAGAATTATCATCTGAAGATCTTGAATCTTTTACTTGAGTATTCAAAAATTCACAAAAAGGACATTTCATAATGGTTAAATTATATACATTAGTTAGATTAATAACTCCAAAATAGCGAATTATATAGCAAATATAAAGTATTTTCGTATACTTAGTACTTAAAGCTTTTTGCTAAAATGTATTTACATGCACAAATATTTTCATGAAATTAATAAAATCAGATGAAATAGCTTATGATTTTGAGGTGATAGAGGGAGAAGAAAAAGAAAGATTAGATAAATACATTACTTCAAAAATTGGCGAACAAACAAGATCACAAATTCAATTTTTAATACTTAATTCAGGGGTTCGTCTCAATAATTCTATAGAAAGAAATTGTGGTAAAAAGATTAAGATTGGAGATTCAATCTCAATATCAATTATCAAAAAAGAATCTAGCATAGAGCCGTATGATTTAAAATTAAATGTTGTATATGAAGATGAAGATTTAATGGTGATAAATAAACCACCAAATCTTACAGTACATCCTGGAACAAACACAAATAATCAAACCTTAGCAAACGCTCTAGTTTCGTATTCTAAAAATTTATCCTCAGCAAGTGGAGAGGATAGACCTGGAATAGTGCACAGACTTGATAAAGATACGTCAGGGCTAATGTTGGTAGCTAAAAATAATGACACACATCTTTACTTATGTGGTCAAATTATGGAAAGAAAAGTAAAAAGAAAATACTTAGCAATAACTTATGGAGTGCCAAACCCTATTATTGGACGCATCATAACCAATATCGCTCCATGCAAAAAGGATCATACTAAAATGCGAGTTGTCAGTGATGAAACTGGCAAAATAGCAATTACGAATTACAGAGTAATGAATATTTATGAAAATAGAATGTTCAGCTTAGTAGAATGTGAGTTAGAAACCGGCAGAACTCACCAAATAAGAGTTCATATGAAGTATAAAAATACCCCTATCGTAGGAGACAAAAAATACGCTCTATACTATAACTTCAATCCAGAGTTTGTATCAAAAGAGCTAGTTACTAAAATTAAACGCTTTAGTAGGCAAGCACTTCATGCTTATAAAATTTCTTTCACCCATCCCAAATCTCTCAAACCTTTAGAGTTTGAAATACCTATTGATATTGGCATGCAAGGAATCTTGAATTTATTAAAAACTGATAACATAAATAATTAAATTTGGCATGATAATTGCTTTGTATCAATCAACATAACTTTATTTGGTATTATTAAAATGTCTTCAGCAGGTATAGCAGCATTAACTCAAGGTATGGCAGCATCAGAGTCAGTCACAGGTAAAATTGGTATAAATTTAAGTAATGCAAATACCCCTGGCTATAAAGCCTTTGCAAGTTACCTTTTAAGTGACACCAGCAAATATAACGGTGGTGTCACAGCTACATCTCGTATTAAAGCAGATATTCAAGGAGAAATTACCGAGACAAAAAACGAATTTGATTATGCAATTGAAGGCGATGGTTTTTTTGTCGTAAAGTGCGGTGAACAACAGAAATACACAAGGTCTGGACGTTTTGAAACTGATAATCAGAATTACATAAAATCTGTAGGCGGATGCAATTTAGTTGGTGAGTCATATACCGAAGATGATCAAGCACAAAAAACAGGCATTCAAAAAGACGATTTAGAGGTAATCCAATTAGACACATCCCCCATTAAAGGTAAAGTAACAACAAGCGCAGACATAAGCATTGATTTAAGCGCTGTACAAACACCTCTAGGGGGCGGAAAAGGTAGCTTCAAGATTGCAAATTTAGCAAACAAAGATACTTTTTATATGAATTTTTATGACAAAAAGGGTGATAACCCCGTTGTTAAAACACAGTATAAATTTGTCTATGATGATACCAAAACAACCCCTAGCTTTGATAGTAACACTAATACAATAACTTTTGGTAAAGATATAGATCAATTAATTAAAAGTATTAATGACAATGCTGGTCATTATATCAAATGCACTAAAGATACCAGCAAACTAACTAATATAAATTTCAAGGTCCTAAGCTCAGCAGGAAACAATGTTAGAGCTCAGTTTGATGCCGGTGCTAATATTATACCTATAATGGGCAAATTGGGTTTAACAAGTTATTTACCTAGTGGTTTTGTTAATCCAGATTACGACCCTTCAAATTCAAAATTAAACATGGCTGGAGGCCATTATAGAGCTGACATAAAAGGCGAGTTTAGCATAATAGATAGCTTAGGTTATGAACATGAAGCTTTTGTAGCATTTAAAAAAATAGCAAATCGAGTATATGCAGTAGAAGTATATACTGCAAAGGGTTCTATTTTAACAACAAGAGATGACCAATTAGTTGCAGCAGGAAAGATTGAATTTAATAGAAATGGAGGTGGAGACATTAAGGACTATAGTTCTTTGACGAATATTTCAAATCTTGGAGATGAATTGACATTCAATTGGGATTCACAAGGAAGAGATGTTGGTAGCCCCAATAGTGTAAATTTAAATTGGAAAAAGTTATCTGAGTATGCAAATAATCAGCTAGTTGATATTGAATCTGATGGTAAAAAAGGTGGCACGCTATTGAATACGAGTATTGATAAAAAAGGAAATTTAACAGGTCACTATACTAATGGCGATCAAAAATTACTGGCAGCAATTCCTATTGCACTATTTAAAGATCCATTAAAACTTGAAAATGAATTTGGCACTATTTTTTCTGATACAGCAGATTCAGGAAAAGCCATATTAGAAATTTCTGGTATGAATGGAGCAGGAAAACTTACCAGCGGTAATTTGGAAGGTTCTAATGTGGATGAAACAACATCTATGACAGAGTTAATGAAGCAACAAAGATTTTATTCATATAATGCAAAATCATACGGTATGATGAATAGTATGGAAGATGTTTTATTAAGCGTGATACATGCGTAATCAATTTTAGAGTTGATTAAAAAAGTACTGCAATTAATTTAAATTTGTTATAGTAGTTAATATTAATTAATAAACTATTTTACATTTGATTTTGTCTACAGAAATTAACGAGCTATATAACGAGGAGTATTTTGCAAAAGCAAGGCATAATATGGTTTATAATCAGTTAGTACCTAATGGCATTAACGATGAAAGGATTATAAGTTTGCTACTTAAAATACCTCGTCATAAATTCATTATGAGTAAATGGAAAAATGTAGCCTATTCAGACTCAATTTTACCAATATGGAATACCGATTTGTTCAAGAATGATAATAGGTTTATTATGCCCCCTTTTGTTCTAGCAAAAATGCTTCAAGATGCTGAGGTAAATTCAAATTCAACAGTACTTGATTTTAACTGCAATACGGGCTATTCCTCTATGATAATCTCTAGCATTGCAAAAAAAGTCACCGCAGTAGATATAGATAGAAAATTGTTAAAAATTGGCATGAGCCAAGAGCTACTATCTCAAGCTAAAGATAACATTATGTTTCAGTTACTTGAACATTTTAAAACAAATTCAAAAAGTTTTAAATTTGATATAGTTTTTATCAATGGAATTATGAATGATATTCCGGAATATATTAAAGACATTGTAGTAGATGGTGGAAAAATAGTTGTTATTGAAAAGAAAAAACAGTTAGCCAAAATAGTTAAGTGGATTAAGCATAATAACAGCTTATTCAAGGAGGAGCTGATTGAAGTTGATGCTGATGAGCGTCTTTTAGTTAATACAAAATTATAATATGATATAACAACTCATTATATTTAGGTTAGCCTCCCTGTGAACATTAATTACCCAGATAAAAAATTGTGTATTGCAACGTCAAACGCGAATAAATTTAGAGAGATGTCTGCTATGCTAGAGCAGTTGAACTTGAAATTCTATAATCTACAAAGCTTAAATATTGATTCTCACCCTGATGAAAATGGCAAGACATTTGAGGAAAATGCCTTAATAAAAGCTCAGTACTATTTTAAATTATCTAATATGCCAGTTATTGCAGATGATTCAGGATTTTGCATACCAGCATTAGATAATCAGCCCGGTATCCTCTCAGCAAGATTTGCAGAACCTAATAAAAACTATTCCAAGGCTTTTAAAAAAATTAAGCTATTGCTTCAGCAAAAAGGGATAGAGCAATATGATGGGATTGATGCCTACTTCATTTGCTATTTAGTTTTATTTTTTGATAAAAACAAGTTTATAGTAACAAATGGAAAAATTAATGGTAAGTTGAATTTTAATACTATTGACGTGAGCGGTGGCTTTGGTTACGATCCTATTTTTATGCCAGATGGCTTTAATAAAACTTTTGCTGAGATGTCTCCACAAGAAAAAAATTCTATAAGCCATAGAAGCATAGCAATGAAAAAAATAATTAAAAAAATTAAAAACAATGGCTAGAGTTTATATTCTTTTTATATGCCTTTTTATTTGCAGTATAGATACTTCATTTGCAAGTGACATTGAGGATAACTCCTCAATTCTAAAATTAGTTGATGGAGATCATTATCTAGGAAATAGACAGGCAAAAGTCATCATCATTGAGTATTCTTCGTTATCTTGCCCAGGCTGCTCGTCATTTCACGAAGGCATATTTGCTAAAATTAAAAAAAATTATATTAGCAATAATAAAATTCTATACATCTTTCGAGATTATCCTGTCAATGAGCCAGCACTATTTGGAGCAATTTTTGCCAATTGTTTTAATGATAATTATTTCGACATTATTGACATTTTATTCAAATCACAAACTAAGTGGGCATTTAGAAAAGACTTTAAGCAAATGCTAAAAAATATTGCACGGCTTTCTGGTTATAGCACAGACAAGATTACCAGTTGTTTTGAAGATAAAAAGTTTGCCAATACACTACAAAAAAAGGCTTATGATGACATGAAGTTATTAAATATTAATCAAACGCCAACAATTTATATCAACCAAGTCCCCATCAACTCTATACAAAATTACGATGATTTTGTAAAAATCATTGACAATCACCTCAGCAAGTAGCTACAATAGCAACTATAAAATTTCAACATATGGGTATCTGAATTATGAGAAATAAAAATTTCATCTGTTTAATATTAGCACTAGGCATTATTCCTTCTATTGCACAAGCAACTGACGCAATAAAAGATTCTTCAATCAAAATAGGTGGAGAGGTTAATTCTCAATTTGGTATTGTCAATCAGCAAGATGCTTTTAGAAAAAATCTTAAAGATCCTAGTAAGTCTTATAACAAAAATTCATTGGCTAATAGTGGTTCACTTAAGTTTAATTATGATAAAAAAAGCGATAGTGGATTGGGATATGGAGCTTATATTAAATTGAATGCAAGCACATCAGACTCTCCTTCAGGAAGTAAAAATATTGCTAGTGAG
>CAJQNX010000035.1 GCA_905479795.1 uncultured Candidatus Midichloriaceae bacterium
TTTTGATGAGGAAAATGGTTTGTCTGTTAAGATTGCAATTGAAACAATGCCTGAGGTACCAGAGATTAAGTGGGAAAATATTGAGATCGAAAAAATTGACATCAAAATTTCTGATAAAGAAATTAACCAAACAAAGAATAACATATTAAAGGAATTCAGAAAATTTAAAAAAGCTGAAGATGGCTATGAATCAAAAGCAGGTGATAAAGTAGCGATTAACTTTCATGGTAAGATAGATGATAAGGATTTTGATGGAAATAAAGCCGAAAATATGGAGCTTGTAATTGGAGATAATAGCTTTTTGGCTGATTTTGAAAATGAGCTAATAGGGTGTAAATTAAATGAAGAGAAATCATTTGATATAGTATTTCCAGGGGATTATCCTAAAGAGGATATGGCTAATAAAAAGCTAATTTTAAGATCAAAATTGTTGATCTACAAGAGCTAGAGCAAATAGGAAAAGTGTCAGATGAAATGCTTAAAAAATTGGGTGTCGAATCTGAGGATAAGCTGAATGATCTTATAAAACAAAAATTAAGTGTTGATTTTATGGGCACAGTAAGAATGAAAATGAAAAAAGAACTGTTTGATAAGGTAGACAAGGGGTATGATTTTGATTTGCCAGGAAAGATGGTTGATCAGGATTTTGAAGTTCTATGGAAAGAAGTAGAAAAAAACAAGGATAAACAAGAAGATTTAAAAAACAAATCAGAAGATGAATTAAAATCAGAGTATAAAAAAATTGCTCATAGAAGAGTTAAGCTAGGCCTAATAATGGCTGAGGTAACTAGAAAAAGCGAAATTACAATAACTCAAGAAGAGCTAAAGCAAATAGTTGAATTACAGGCTAATCAAAATCCTCAAATAAAGGATAAAATTTTAGAATTTTATAAAGATCCAGAGAATTTAGAAAAAATTAAAGGACCAATTCTCGAAGAAAAAGCGCTTGATTTGATTTTATCTAAAGTTAAACTTATGAACACAGAGATGACTACTGATGATTTTATAAAAAAAGTATTACCAGAATTGAAGTAAAATAATTGAAATTAAACCACTATGATGTCTTATATTCCAGTTGTAATTGAGCAGACTGCCAAGAGTGAGAGGGCATTTGACATATTTTCTCGCTTGCTTAAAGAAAGGATAATATTTTTGAATGGGCAAGTAGAGGACAATATGGCGTCTGTTATTATTGCTCAGTTGTTATTTTTAGAATCTGAAAATCCCAATAAAGATATTTTTATGTATATAAACTCTCCTGGAGGCGTGGTTTCAGCTGGTTTAGCCATTTATGATACAATGCAATATATAAAATCTGATATTTCTACATTATGCGTGGGGCAGGCTTGTTCAATGGGTTCTTTTCTTCTTGCTGCAGGCGAAAAAGGAAAGAGATGCGCTCTTCCTAATTCAAGAATTATGATTCATCAACCACTGGGTGGTTTTCGTGGTCAAGCTACAGATATTGAGATACATGCAAGAGAGATGATGCAATTAAAAAATCGTCTTAATACAATATTGAGTAACCATACAGGGCAAAAAGCCTCTAAAATTGAAAAAGATGCTGATAGAGATAATTTTATGTCTCCAGAAGAAGCAAAAAATTATGGTATAATAGACAAAATTATTACTAAAAGAGTGGCGGCTAAAAATGAATAAAGAAAATTCAGAAATATTGTATTGTTCATTTTGTGGTAAAAGCCAGGACGAGGTTAAAAAGCTTCTATCAGGAGTGGCTGTTTATATATGCAATGAATGCATTGTTTTGTGTGCTCAAGCATTAAATGAAAGTAAAGTTACATCTGAGCAGTTAATTAAAAATGACTTAATTCCTAAAAAGATATATGAAATTTTAGATGCCTACGTTATTGGTCAAGAACGTGCAAAAAAGGTTTTAGCGGTTGCTGTTTACAATCATTATAAAAGATTTGATAAACAAACTCAAAAAACAAAATTTGATGATGTTGTGATTGCCAAATCAAATATATTGATGATTGGTTCTACTGGGTGTGGGAAAACATTGTTAATGCAAACGTTGGCAAAAATATTGGGAGTTCCATTTGCAATTGCTGATGCAACAACTTTGACAGAAGCAGGTTATGTTGGTGAAGATGTAGAAAACATCTTAGTTAGATTATTGCAAGCTGCTGATTATAATATAGAAAAGGCTGAAAGGGGCATTATATATATAGATGAGATTGATAAGATATCAAGAAAATCTGAAAGTACTTCTATAACTAGAGATGTTTCAGGAGAGGGAGTTCAACAAGCCCTATTAAAATTAATGGAGGGTACTGTTGCTTCCATACCACCTCAAGGCGGTAGAAAACATCCGCAACAAGAATTTTTGCAAATTAATACTGAAAATATATTATTTGTTTGCAGTGGTGCTTTTGGTGGGCTTGAAAAAATCATTAGCCAAAGAATGAAAACGAGTTCAATTGGATTTGAAGCAATTGTTAAGGAAAAAGACAAAGATATAGAGCTTTCTAAGCTAATTAGTAAAGTAGAGCCAGAGGATTTAGTTAAGTATGGTCTGATTCCGGAATTTATAGGTAGGTTGCCTCAGGTAGTTACTATAGATGATCTTGATGAAGCTATGTTGATTAGAATTTTAAAAGAACCAAAAAATTCTTTGATTCAGCAATATCAAAAATTATTTGAATTAAATGATATTGCGCTTAATTTTGATGACAATGCATTAAAAGAAATAGCTAAAATTGCATTCAAAAGAAAAACAGGAGCTAGAGGTTTGAGATCAATAATAGAAAACGTATTGCTTGACTTAATGTTTGAATTTCCTAACAGGGGTGAAGTTAAAGAAATATTAATTGATTCTGATGTTGTGAAACTAAATTCTAAACCTAAAATTAAATATCACGATAGTAAAAAGGTTAAGAATAAAAAGGTGGTTTAATTATTTTCAAGTTTAAAGTTTATGAAATTTACCCATAATTGGCTTAGTTCATTTATAGAATTAAGCGTAGATTTAGACAAAGTTATTGAAATTTTGTCAAACATAGGTCTAGAAGTTGAAGAATTTGAAGATAAGGGTAGGGTGTATTCTCAATTTTCAATAGCAGAGATTATCGAAACTACAAGCCATCCTGATGCAGATAAGTTAAAAGTTTGCAAAGTGAATAACGGTAAAGAAATTTTGCAAATTGTATGTGGCGCATCCAATGCACGAGCTGGTATTAAGGTTGTTCTTGCTCCAGTTGGTTCAATTATACCAAGTAATAACATGGTTATTAAAGCATCTAAAATTAGGGGTATTGAAAGTAATGGGATGCTATGCTCTGAGACAGAACTATTGGTGGGTAATAGTTCGGAAGGAATTATAGAGATTTTAGATAGTAGTTTGAAACCAGGAATGAATTTTGCTGATTCAACGGGTTTAAATGACAAGGTTATTGATATAAATCTTACTCCTAATAGAGGAGATTGTGCATCAATTCATGGTATAGCGAGGGATTTGTCGGCAACAGAAGTGGGTGTGTTAAAATCAAAATTTGTTGATTTTTATAAAGATACATTTGATTTTGGAAATTCAATAAACGACTTAAATATTTCTATAAAAAATACAAATTGCCATGAAATAGCTTTTTGTAAAATAGAAAATATAGACAACCAAAATTCATTAAATCATGATGTAAGCTCTATTTTTAAATTACTAGACATAAAGTATCACGGTGCGTTAGTAGATATTTCAAATTTATCTATGTATGAGTTTGGCAGACCTAACCATATGTATGATGCAGATAAAATTAAAGGAAATATAGAAATAAGATTATCTCAGGAAGAGGAGTTTTTTAAATCACTAGATGACAAAGAATACGAATTGCCAAAAGATATATTAGTGATTGCTGATGATGAAAAGATACTTTCTATTGCTGGAATTATAGGTGGTGAAAATAGCAAAGTTGATGAGAATACGAAAAACAT
>CAJQNX010000036.1 GCA_905479795.1 uncultured Candidatus Midichloriaceae bacterium
GCCGTCAGCTCTTTTTACTGTAATACTCCGTTCTGATAGGTGTGTAAAATTTGAGGATTTTATAGTGAAGGGGTCAATCATTTTCTTTGTGTAAGTTAATTAATTTATGTTACTAAATCATACTGCGAATCTCCACATAATGGTCTACCATTGGTATTCCCTCATATTTTCAGACAGGCAGTTTTTTCATTAAAATTTCCAATTTATATTTTTCAATATTTCATTCATATCTATGGGTTCTTCCGAAGTTTTAAAAGTATATTGACCAAGAAAGTGGATATGTTGCCAAGCTATCGGTGATATTTTTTTTAACTTGTTCAAAAATTTTTTATTTTTTAATAATCCTGGATTTTGTTCAATGAATCCTGATATAATTGATGTGTTGTAGCAGATTGCTACATTTGCAATTAGTCTTCCACATTGATTAGCAACTTCAATATCAGGGTCTGTTTTCCCGTATAATTGCTTTCTTCCGCCAACTTTGGCTATAGCAGCTCGTAATTTATGATATTCTTCTATTTTGTTTTGTGATCTATGTACATTTCTTTGTAATTCTGGATCAATCATATATTCTAGTGTATAAATGCTACGAATTAATTTATCAAGTTCAAATATTGCTTTTCTCAAACTATTTTCTGGTGGTAAATTACATAACTTTTTCACTAAATTAGCTTGATTCATTTCTTTTACTGCCAGCGTCCCTAAAATCTGAATTATCTTATCCTCATTTTTTATTATAATCTCTGAATCAATCTGCTTAATTGGGACTAATTGATAATTCGCGTAATTTTCAATATTTTTACCACAACATATTTGCTTCAATTCCGTATTTAGACTTGTAAACCTTGGTTTATATTGAACACCAAAGCAGCGTAATAGTGCAAAATTACATTTATTCAGGCTGTGCATATCACCTGTAATTACCTGAGGTTCAATATTGGTTGTGTTATTATACCAAATATCAAATACATAGTGGCTTTCATGTTCGTTAGACCCTATCACATAACTATTAAATGGTATATTGTTTGCCAATATTGTATATGCACTAACTCCTGGCCTTTCTCGTAAGTATTTTTTTGAATTTCTTGCTTTAATATTGGGGGTTTCTAATTCATATTTTTGTCCATCTACGCTACTAAACAACAATTCCAAATCAATTGAAAAATAGGGATATACAGGTAATTTAGTGATGGCATCGCAAATTATATCGTTTGCTTTTTTTAATGTATCCAGCCTCAATGTTTGTGATGATGTTGTTTTGAGTTCCTGGTAACTTATATCGCTAGCTTGCGACATTTTATAATCACCATAATTAAGGGCTTTTGATAAAATTGCAGCTATCACCCTTGCGTTACTTATCGTATCTTCTTTATGATAACGATCTTGTATTGGTTTGAGAGCTGAAAGAAAATTAGTTTTTTCATTTACAAAATTCATTACTTGATTTATCTCACAAAATGGAAGCTGCGAATAAAATTTATTTTCCAATTCTTCACTATTTTGAGCTTTTATTTTACTCCAGATAAACTTCTTTTTTTGCTCATCATATCTTAAATGCTTTAATTCCCCTTTTTCATACTTTTCATTTATCTTTATCCATAAATCGTCTAAATAACCAATCAGACTATTAACTTGCTTAATAATTGGTTCCTTTATCCAAGGAATATCCATGTCTTTCAAAACATGTTGACTCTTCTCAACTGAAATTAATTCATGATTAAAACAGTTATGCAGTATGCTGTCTTTAACATATAATACTCCAGATTTTGTCTGCTCTTGCATTTGTTTATATACCCAATACTCGTACCGACCACTATTAAAGCTTTTGTCCTTGTTAAAAAAATATTTTTTTAGATGTTTCGGCAAATTATCAGGTTCTTTTTCACTTTTTACATCTTTGGCATCAAATTTATTTTTTAGCCATTGCATTGATTCTAACCACTTATTTCCCTCTTCTTCACTTGCAAACTTAAGGCTTTTAAAGAGTGGTCTTAAGTTTTTTTGATAGGTGTTTTGCGATTTATCAACCTCTTTCCAAAAAGACTCCTTTTTATGATGACCTTTTTTAAGAAATCTATTTCCTACCTTTTCTATTTTATCTTTTTCCATAATTCTGTAAGCACGTTTCCGTACTTTTTTATACACTATTTCATCATTTATTTTTTTATTAACATATAGCAAAAGTAATTTTCCTATTTGTCTTTCAACTTCCTCTTTTTCTACTTGTAACCGCTTTTCTACCTTAGCTCTAATTCCATCATCTATCTTTTTTATATTGTATCTAAACGCTTCCACAAGATTATCATTTACTGCCTGATACTTTATATAAATATAGCACAGAACATATAAATAAGCCTGATTGTATTTTAATTTTGATAAATCTCTAGCATTATAGTGTATCGCCAGATTTCCGTAATATTTGATATTTTGCTGAGAAATCTCTAATTTACTTGTAGCTTTTTGTGCCACCTCATACAATTCCTCTAAAATCCTATGTTTACGCCTTTCCTCTGACATCATTTTAAATCCAAAGTTTTTAGCATCTTGATGCAATTCTGCTAATGTCGATATTCCCTCTTTTACCAAAATAAGTGATATTATTAACTTTTTTTCATCTGGATTTAATTCTTTGTTTAGTATGGCATTAATGCGGTTACGCTCTATTGCTAATCCCTATGATACTATGTTTTGTAAGATGCTATATCCTGGCTTCACCACTTTAATACTTTGAAAAAACTTTATTAATTCACGCCCTATGAAATTGCAGGTAGTATCCAGTCTTATAATTCTTCCTACTTGATCTATAGCAATTTGATAAAATTTTTTTGACCAATCATTATACCCATAATGTTTTAAAATCGCCTTTTTACCAGCGTAATAAGTATATTTGATAGATATGACTAAAGGTTCAGGTGCTTCTGGGAAATATCTTGTTATTAAAAATTTTAAATCTTCTTTGTTTACGTCACTCAATGGCAGATAAAAGAACATTTTTGTAACTTTAAAATAGGCTAATTGTATAGCTGTATAAATATTCAGATGAATCTCTTTGCTTTTTCCGATAAGTTTAATTTCATCTTCAGAAAAATTAAAATATTCTTCTCTATCGCTATCATCAAAATTTGGTGCCTCATAAAAAGCTGTTTTTTCCAATTCAGAAAAGACAACCAATCTTCTACTTTTTCTCATCTTTTTATAAAAAAAACGTTCCTTAGATAATTTACTGGTATATAATAAAAATGTCTAAGTAATATATTCCATAAATTATAAATATATTTGAATTTTGAGGTTATTATTATAATGAGTGTTTTTGGTTATATTCGGGTCAGTTCAGAGCAACAAAATTTAGAGCAACAAAAACATTTACTATTAAGTTATGCTCAACATCAAAAATTATTGATTCATAAATTTATTGAAGTAGAAGCTTCTTCACAAAAAACTCAAAAAGAAAGAAAAATTGACATTCTGCTTTCAAATTTACATGAAGGTGATTCTTTACTTGTATCAGAGCTTAGTAGATTAGGCAGAAATATGCTCGAAGTCTTAAATATCATTAATTCATTGGCAGAAAATCATATTAACATTGTTTTTATAAGACAACCTGAGCTATCCACTAATGGCTCTCATGGCAACTTATTATTAGCCATATACAGCTACTTTGCTCAAACTGAACGTGAGTTCATATCTGCTAGAACTAAACAAGGATTAGCAGCTATTAAAGCTTCAGGTAGGATTTTAGGTAGACCCAAAGGTAGTAAAAACAAAAAAGGCAGAGTTCTTGATCCATTTAAATCTCAAGTTATGGAATATTTACAACTAGATCTCTCTATAGCCTCCATAGTAAAAATTATTAACAGTCAGCTCCCAAAAAAACTTACATATTGTTCGTATATTTATTATATTCAACATGATAAAGATTTGCTTGACGCTTTAGAAATGAGAAAATCAAAAAAATCTCCTGTATCAGCCGATTTGCCATGTTAGTACAATTGCGTCTGAAAATATGAGGGAATACCAATGGTAGACCTTTCAGAACTTAATTTGAACAATTTAGCTTTAAAATCAAACGCTAATCCAAGTAAAAGACTGAAAAAGAATGATATTAATAGCCACTGGTCTACTAAAAAAATTGACTTATC
>CAJQNX010000037.1 GCA_905479795.1 uncultured Candidatus Midichloriaceae bacterium
TTATTGCGAATCAATAAAACTAGGTGCGTACGCAGTACTTAGTGATCATCCTACAAAAATGATACAACTAAAACAAAAGCTTGAAAATGAGGGAGTTGAACATCATTGTTCAATAACTAATCATTAATAAAAAGAAAATTAACATATCAATATATCGTTCATGCACTTTAAGTTTACCCATAAATATATCTGATATAGCTTATAAACCATTTTCATTAAAACTATCTACATAACCAAGTAGCGGTCGCAAAAAATGGATAATGCCAATAAAAAATTGGCATTTGACTTTAAAGCAATTAGCTGTTGAAAACTGCTAAGCTAAATTTTGTGTAAAATTTAAGTATAATTTAGTAGCAAAAATTAACGATATTAAGCACTTTTTTTAGCACTAAAAAATCTTTTAAATTTACTTTTTTTAAAACGATTATTGCCAGGTGATTTTGGCTTGGTAAATTTCTCTTTTGAAGAACCTTTACTAGGATCAAGTAAGCGCTCTATTCTTTTCCACTTATTTAACTCGCTTGGTAAGATTAGATTCAATGCCGACCCATCAGAATCAGCTCGTCCAGTTCTCCCTATGCGGTGAATATAATCCTCAGGGGACATTGGCAAATCATAGTTAACTACATGTTCAACGTGAGATATGTCCAAACCTCTTGAAGCAATATCAGTTGCAATCATTATACGAAAGTTTTTTGCACGGAAATTTTTAATTACTCTTTCACGTTTTCTATGCATAACATCACCATGTATCGTTGAAACACTGTGATTATCTTTTGATAACTTCTTAGTTAAGCTTTCTGCTAAAATTTTTGTATTTACAAATACGATTATCGATCCTTCTCGAGCGTCTAATTCACCCGAAAGATCGCTATATCTAGTTGCACTACTGGTATGTTTAATGTCCTGCTTTATTTTTGGAGTTATTTTATTTAAAGAACCAACCGTTACTCTTTCTGGATCTTGCAGATATTTTTTCGATAACCTTATAATTTCCGGTGAAAAAGTAGCAGAGAACATTAACGTTTGCCTTTTTGCAGGTAAAAATTTTAGAATTTCATCTAATTGAATACTAAAACCCATATCTAACATTCTATCTGATTCATCAATTACCAGCATACTTATTCTTTTAAGATTTAAACTTTTGCGGTTTAAATGATCAGTTACTCTTCCTGGCGTTCCAACAATTATGTTAGGTCTCTTTTTAAGGTTATGAATTTGTTTAAATATTGGAGCTCCACCAATTAATAAGACTGAAGAAATAGTTTTTATTTTTAAAAGCAAATCCTCGACTACAGCTTGTATCTGAGCAGCTAATTCTCTAGTTGGAGTTAATATTAAAGTTTGCTCATCATCTGCTTGCAAAATTCTAGATAATACTGGAACCAAAAAAGCTATTGTTTTGCCCGTCCAAGTTTGTGCAGAGCCTATCACATCTTTACCTTCCAAAGCTAAAGGTATGGTTTGAGCCTGAATAGGAGTTGGAATAGTTAAATTCATTCTAGTTAAAGAATTTTTAAGATCATTAGGTATATTAAGAGAGTTAAAATTGTCCATAAGTAAATACAATAAATAATAATTATTTAGGCACTATAGCGCCTTTATTTTATTAATAATTATTATTCGGGTATTTATTAATTTAGCTGTCTTAGATAGATGCTAACTCTAACAATTAATCCTATAAAGTTAAGATATAAAAAATAAATTATTAATAACTCTGGAACTATATATAATCATTCATCAAATGTCAATTAATTAACTACTTCATCAAAATAATCATATGTGTAATCTTCAAAAATTCTCTTTAAACCATACCCAAATTGATTTTAAAAATCCCTTTTTGTCCTCCAGTAAATTTCTTCTGTGGTGATTCATATTTTCAATGCATTTTAACATCCCTATTGGAACTGCAAAACCAGTTCTTAAAAAATTGCTAGGGATTCCCTCTTGATTGTTTGGCATACCAATTCTTGCTTTTGTTTCAAAGACTTCCTCTACCAATTCTTTCATCCCAATTGACTGCGCACATCCACCTGTAAACACCACTTTACTGACTAATTCCATCATATCATTATCCTGTAATTTGCTTTTCAACAATGTTAGAATTTCATGCATTCTTGCTATAATTACGTCATTAAGTTCATTTTGATCAATAAAACACTCTTCGTCATGAGATGTATCTGCATCTACCTTTATAGATTGCGTACAAGCATCACCATCTAACCTAATCATAGAGCCGTATGTGTTTTTTATTTTCTCCGCCACCCTCATATCTAAGTTAAATACTTTTGCAATATCCTTTATGAGGTTTGCGCCACCATACGGCACCCCATCAGTAAATATTATCTTATCATTAAAAAATAATGATATAGTTGATGAAGCACCATTAATTTCAATTAATGCACTACCAAATTCCATTTCTTCACTTTTTAAGCAAGATACCCCAGCGGCATATCCACTACATATATAGCCTTCTATTTTAAGCTGGCATAGCTCAAGGCACTTTGAAATATTCACTATATAATTTACTGGAGCACTTACTATATGAAAAAATCCTGTAAGTTTATTTCCGTAAAGTCCTAATGGATACGAAATACCTCTATTGCCATCCAGTATATATTCGTATGGGAAAGTATGAATAATTTCAACTTCCTGTTTATTAAATTTGCCCAATACCTTAAATAATAGTTTATTCAAATCTTTGACTGTCACTTCTTGATTAGCAAGAATAATATCTCCTGAACTCCTTTCAGAAATTAAAAACGATGAATTGAGACTTATAAAAACATTTTTTATGGTTACTGAAGCCATTTTTTCCGCCACTTCTACAGATTTAATAATAGCATCTTTTGCAATTTCTAAATTGACAACCATTCCAGATTTCACGCCCTTTGAAGCAGTTTGCGACACCCCTAAAATTTCATAATTATCCGCATATATTCTCTTGACTATAAAGCAAGTTATTTTCGTACTACCTATATCTAAAATAGAAATTATATGTTTTCCTTTAATCATACCTTGTTTTTGAATCTTAAAAATAATTTTTCTGGATATAATCTTAAATCAATTATATCAACTTTGTCCTTATATTTTAAATTTTTTAATATTTTTTCTAATTTTTTAATCGCATTATCCACATTATTTTCCGGTAATTTTATCACTATATTATCTTCAGTATACACGTCCCATCTTCTATTACCAATATAATGCAAACTTTTAACTTTTTTATACAAAGAAAATGGCCTAAGTAAATCAAGAAATTTTTTCAATTTATTATCAAAATTTTGTCCAAATATTATAATCAAGTCTTTATATACTTCCAAATCCTTAATTTTCAATATTTTATTTCCCTCATCATCAATTAACCAAGGTGCCTTTTTATTCCACCAAATAGCAAATGGTTTGCGTTCAAAAATTATAATTTTTATTGTCCCAGAATAGTTTACGTTGATGCTGACATCCTTAATTTCATCCAATTTAAGTAGTCTTTCTCTAATATCGCGTACAGAAATTAAGTATAATTTTTGCCCAATTTTAAGATCAGTTAATTTTAATATAAATTGTTCAGATAATAAATTATTTCCTGAAACATCAATCTGCTTTAATACGGCAAAATTTTCAAAGCTATCTTGCAAATAACTCTTTATACTTAATATGTAATTGTTATTATTGGCATAGTAATATAGGGTTATAAACACCACTAATAAAAGAATAGATCTTAAAAACAATCTACGTATCATTATGTTGATTAATAAATAGAATGTGGTCAATATAGCAATATTATTGTTTTATTGCCATAAATTTAAATTAATAGCAAATCCTAGCATTGCCAAAAATATATGTTTCTATTGCCATCTAGTTAATTTTATTTTACTCTACATCAATAATACAGAGAGATTTAGTAAGAATGGCAATAATAATTGATAACAAAGGGGATTATAAAAAATTTTCAAAAAAAATACATCCTGATAAGGTTGCTCTCGATGAGAAAAAAATTGCTAATCAAATTATTGCCAAAACAAACCCTTTAAATGAAGAGGCTGAAAAAAACGGATATCCATTTGAATATATCCCAAAAAAAGATGAATATTGTTTTTTAATATCAAAGATCTATCTAGCTGATAGAGTTATCAATAATACTTTAAAAGATATATTTATAACTAACTGTGAAGAATTTCAAAAACATAATTTCAGCTATGAAAATCAACTTTTAATTTTTGAAGATTTAAAGAATGTTCCAGAACATAAGTATGATAAAATAATACACTCACATGATATCTTGACTGATGGGAAAGAACACCAAAATTCTGAATTAGACGATGCATTGCAATGCATTGAAGGTATTTTAGATGAATGTTAATAGGTGAAAAATAATGAATAATTTTAAGTTAAATTTAAGAAGCACTATAGTAAGTTTTTTCACTTTGCTATTACTTAGCTCTTTATTTTTTAATTCATATGCTGCGAGTAATGATGAAAAAATTCAAAATACAAAAAACAAATCAAAAAATGCAATTGATAAGGAATTAGAATATTTGAGCAAAGGCATAAGTTATGAAAACACTAAAAATCACAATGTTGAATTAGTAACAAAGAAAATCGATAAGCAAAATAATACTTCAAAAGATAATGCAATTGATAAAGAATTAGAGTATTTGAATAAAGGGATCAAATATGATGATTATAAAAATAATAGCAAGGTTGAATTAATAACAAAGAAAATTGATAAGCAAAATAATACTTCAAAAGATAATCGAATAAGTAAAGAATCGGAGTATTTGAGTAAAGATATAAATTACAAAAACAGTAAAAATAATAGCAAGGTTGAATTAGCAGTAAAGCCGGTTGACAAGCCAAAAAGCGCCTTAAAAGATAATTCAATAAGTAAAGAATTGGCATATTTAGACAAAGGTGTAAATTATGAAAATGGCAAAAGTAAACTTATAGGTCAAATATATTTAAGAACTGATTTAGGATTTTCAAAACTACAAACCAATGTATACAATGATCGTCTTTGCATTAATAAATGTAACGACAAAGATTACAATTCAGGAAAAGCTTATAATTTTGGAATAGGCTGGTATATTAACAATGATTATAGGATGGATTTATTATACAACACTGCGAGCCTAAAATTTAACTATGATCAGCAAAATAAAGCCGATATTATTAATTATAAGCATAAAGTAGATATATCTACTTTAATGCTGAACTTGTATAGGTATCAAAGTATATCAAAATATTTCGATTTATACATAGGTGGAGGAATTGGATACACTAGAATATCTCCCGAGTATGCCATAAGAACAGTAATATATAGCGATAATAAGAAAAGAGATAATAAGAAAGTTTTTTCCTCCAAACCAAGTAATAACTTTTCTTATAGTTTAACTACTGGAACATCTTTAAAAGTTACTAATAATATAGAATTAAATTTAGGCTATAGATTTTTAAATTATGGTAAAATAAAGGGATTTGATAATAGCTATGATCCTAAATTTAAGCATTCTATAAATTATAACCCGGTTAAAAGCGGCTCTCTTAGGGGCCATAACGTTACTTTAGGTGTTATTTATAAATTACCAAAAAAGCCTTGATCTTACACTATTTTGGCGCCGTCAAGTTGGTCAATTTAGAGTATAGGTTATTATCAGATATTAAATATTCTTTTTTATTTAAAACTCCAATGCTATAATTCTTAAAAAATTATATAAAATGGTAGCACTACAACAACTAAACAGATGTGAAAAAATAGAGGTAAGAGTTGGTGATGTATTAATTGGTGCAAAAAACCCTGTGGTCATACAGTCTATGACAAATACACCAACCAAAGATGTTAAAGCCACCACTTCTCAAATTATTGATTTATATAATGCTGGCTCTGAAATAGTTAGGATTACGGTGAATGACTTAGATGCTGCAAAAGCTGTTCCTGCCATAATTGAAAACTTAGATAAAAAAGGTTTGAAAATCCCACTTGTAGGCTGCTTTCATTATAATGGCCATACTTTATTATCAGAAGTTCCAGAATGTGCAAAACTACTTGCAAAATATAGGATAAATCCAGGAAATGTTGGTTTTAAAAACAAACGTGATAAGAATTTTGAACAAATTATAGAATGTGCAATAAAATATGACAAACCCATTAGAATTGGCGTTAATTGGGGAAGCTTAGATCAAGATCTAGTTGCAGATCTTATGGATAAAAATGCTCAATTAAAGACTCCTAAATCTGCAGATTTTATTATGAGAAAAGCTATGGTTGAATCAGCACTCATGAGTGCAAAAAAAGCAGAAGAAATAGGAATAAATAGAAATAAAATAATTTTATCTGCAAAGCTTTCTAAGGTCCAGGATCTCGTGTCGGTTTATAGAGAGTTATCAAAAAAATGCAATTATCCCCTACACTTAGGATTAACTGAAGCAGGAATTGGTATAAAAGGAATGGTTGCTACGACTACAGCCTTATCTATTTTATTGCAAGAAGGAATTGGTGATACAATAAGAGCCTCTTTAACTCCTATGATTGGAGAACCTAGAACTATGGAAGTGAAATTATGCCAGGAGATTTTACAATCCTTGGAAATTAAACATTTCACCCCACAAATTTCATCTTGCCCAGGTTGCGGAAGAACTTCAAGTACATATTTTCAGCAATTAGCTCAAGATATTCAAATGCACATAGATAAAAATATGGCTCATTGGAAAGATACATACAAAAAAGTTGAATCACTGAAAATTGCTGTAATGGGCTGCATAGTTAATGGTCCTGGCGAAAGTAAGCATGCTGATATAGGAATTAGTTTACCAGGAGATGGAGAAAATCCTGTAGCAGTTGTTTATGAGGATGGGGAAAAAACTCACACCTTAAGGGGTGATAACATCACTTTAGAATTCATTAAATTAATTGACAGCTATATTGACAAAACTTGTCAAAAAATTTAAAAAAGGAATGAAGTATCAGGACTATATTATAAATTACCCTCATTAAAGTGTTCCAATAGGTGCAATCTAACCTAAATAATTTCTAGCAAAGGCCATGATGTTATTGTATTATAGCCTAGCTCTCAACAACTAAAAACTGCATGAACAATAAAAAAAGGGTTTTCTCAGGGATACAGCCAACTGGTAAAATAACCATTGGAAATTATCTGGGAGCAATCAAAAATTGGCTAACAATGCAACAACAATATGACTGCTTGTTTTGTATAGTTGATTTGCACTCGCTGACATCAAATTTTAATCCGCAAGAATTGCAAGAAAGCATCAAGTATAACATTGCACTCTATATTGCAGCTGGTCTAAATCCTGATGATGTGACTATATTTCAGCAATCAAAAATTTCCGAACATTCTGAGCTTGCTTGGATACTCAGTTGTTTTACTCAAATGGGGTGGCTCAATAGAATGACGCAATTTAAAGATAAAGCAGGTAAAAACAAGGAGACAGCTAATCTAGGACTATACTCCTATCCAGTTTTAATGGCAGCAGATATTTTGCTTTATAATGCAGATATTGTTCCTGTTGGAGAAGATCAAAAGCAGCATATAGAGCTGACTAGAGATATTGCAATTTCATTTAATAAGAAGGTAGATAAAGAGATTTTTACAATTCCTGATGTTGTAATGAATTCTAAGGCGAAAAGAATCATGAGTTTAAAAGATGCCTCAAAAAAAATGAGTAAATCGGATCCATCAGACCTTTCAAGAATAAACATGTCTGATAATGAAGAGCTAATCAGAAAGAAAATCCGTAAAGCAAAAACTGACGATATTACAGGCATTAGTTACAATGAGACAGAAAGACCTGAGATTTCAAATCTTATAGATATTTATTCATGCTTCACAGAAATTGATGCTGATGAAGTTGTTAGAAATTTTGAATTGATGAAAAATTCTGAATTTAAAGAGGCTTTGGCTGATATTCTCATAAAGCAAATTTGCCCAATTAATCAAAAAGCAATTCAAATTATGGAAGATAAAAAATATCTTGAACAAATTATAAAAAATGGAACAATGAAAGCCAAAGCTATTGCTGAGAAAAACATCAGAATAGTTAAGCAAATTATTGGTATTACTTAATCATGTCATTATGTATCGTAGATGGATATAACTTTGTATTTAGAGCATTTCATTCCTTGCCCCCATTAACAACTTCCAAGGATATACCTGTAGGAGCTGTTTATGGATTCATCAACATGCTCGCAAAACTTATAGAGGATAATGATTGCGAAATGTTGGCAATCGCGCTAGATACTGGTAAAAAAACATTTAGAAGCGATTTATACCCAGAATATAAAGCCCATAGAGATGAACCAGATGAAGCATTAAAAATCCAATTCCCAATTATAAGAGAGGCAATCGAGGCATTTGGTGTAAAGGCAATCGAGGCACCTGGATTTGAAGCCGATGATATAATTGCAACATACACAAGGCTTGCTCTTGAAAAAAATTTTAAAGTTCGGATTATCAGTTCAGATAAAGATTTAATCCAACTAATGCAAAATAACGTTGAAATTTTTGATCCGCTGAAGAAAAAAAACATCACCTCAGGTACAGTTTTAGAAAAATTTGGAATTAAACATTCACAAATAATTGATTATCTTTCACTCGTGGGGGATGCATCTGATAACATACCTGGAGTTAA
The DNA here is from genome assembly GCA_905479795.1 of uncultured Candidatus Midichloriaceae bacterium. GTDB lineage: Bacteria > Pseudomonadota > Alphaproteobacteria > Rickettsiales > Midichloriaceae > Aquirickettsia. Next base: position 8,647 of record CAJQNX010000037.1, read on the forward strand.
AAAAGTAGGAGCAAAAACTGCTACTAAGCTACTAAACCAATTTGAAACTCTAGAAAATATCTATAACAGGCTTAATGAAATTGAGCCTATAAGAATAAAAGGATTGCTTGAAGATTCAAAAATAGAAGCTTTTTTATCTAAAAAATTAATTACTTTAGATGATAAAGTCACCCTCCCCCTCAAGATTGAACAACTTAAGTTTGACGGTGTGACTCAAGATAAATTAACTGATTTTCTTGAAAAATACGAATTCAAATCACTTAACACTCAAAGGGTAATCTCCAAAAAAAGTCAATCCTTACGTACTACAAATCCAGTCACTGAAAAAAGCATTACATTAAGTGAGTTATGTAAAATGTATGCTGAGATTGAAAAGTTTGGAAAATTCTATTTTCATGTTAGTGACGATATATTTTCATGTTATTTTGGTAACTATCTTTATAAAATAAATTTAACTAATCCATTAAATTTACTTTCATTTAGCGATAAAGATTGTGATGACAATAATATTAGTAATATATTAAAAACCCTTAAAAATGTTTTTGAAGATATCTCAATTAAAAAAATATGTTTTGATGCAAAATTGATAATGCATTTATGTATTAATGAGGAAATTGATTTTAAAATTTTTGATGATATTTCATTACTTGCATATACACTGAACACAGGTAAACAAAAAATTAATTTTGAAACCTTAGCCAATATTTATAATTTAAATTATGAATCTCATAATGCATTTTATATTTATTGCATGCATAAAATTTTAAAAACGCAATTGGCAGAAGAGAGAAAATTTGAAATATATGAGACTATTGAAAAACCATTGCTTTCACTATTAGTAAAGATTGAAAATAATGGAGTACAAGTAGATAAAAATATATTAATTGAACTCGGAACCGAATTTGAACAAAAGTTAAAATTATTGCAAAATGAAATTTTTCAATTATCTGGTGAAGAATTTAATATTAGTTCGCCTAAGCAAATTGGTGAAATACTTTTTGATAAGCTAAAACTGGAAGGTGGGAAAAAATCTAAAAAAAGTGATAGCTACATCACGGATGCAGAGACACTTGAAAAACATGCTATTTTAGGAATGCCAATTGCTAAAAAGATCCTAGAATGGAGGCATTATTCAAAATTAATATCCACTTATATTAATGCTCTGCAGAAAGCCATAAATAAAAAGGATGGTAGAATTCACACAACTTTTTCCTTAACAACTACTTCGACAAGTAGGTTATCATCACATGATCCAAATTTGCAAAATATTCCAATAAGAACAAATGACGGAAATAGGATAAGAAAAGCCTTCATCGCCAAAGAAAATCACTCTATCGTTTCTGGAGATTACTCCCAGATTGAACTTAGAATATTGGCTGATATCGCAAATATAGAGAGCTTAAAAGATGCATTTGTTCAGAAAAAGGATGTCCATAGTATAACAGCTAGTCAAATATTTGAAATTCCATTAGACAAAGTTGACTCAGAACATAGAAGAAAAGCAAAAGCTATCAATTTTGGCATTATATATGGTCAAAGTGCATATGGTCTTGCAAATAGCTTAAATATCAGTAGAGAGGAAGCTTCTGCCTATATCAAGTCATACTTTAAACAATATCCTGGTATCAAGGAGTACATGGATATGACTATTGATTTTGCTAAAAAACATGGATATGTAAAAACTTTGATGGGGAGGAGATGTTACATTGAAAACATTAATGATAGAAATCATAATGTAAGAAATTTTGCTCAGAGAGCAGCTATAAATGCACCCATTCAAGGAACAGCCTCTGAGATAATAAAAAAAGCTATGGTAAACTTAGATTACAATCTTCAGGAATTTTTAATTTTACAAATTCATGATGAGCTGTTATTTGAGATTCCAAATGAAATTATTGAAGATTGCTGTGTCAAAATTAAAAATATAATGATAAATACCTTTAGTTTATCCATACCTATCGACGTTAATATTTCTCATGGCAAAAGTTGGTATGATACTAAATAGAGTATCTATCTTTCACAAATTAAAAAAACTTTATTGCACAATATAAATATATTTACTACAACAAAAGATGTGATTTATTTAAAAATTTGGATTGTAAACAATATTATTAATCAGATCAGACTTCCTTAAAATTGGTTGAAACAAAATGTCATAGCATTAGTTCTAATGATGACTTTGACCATATCTCATCAAGACAGGGACACCCTGTGCTAGGTTACTGATAGTGACAGTTTAGATCCCACTCCATTAAGGTGGACGTCATCGATAGATGATAATAGTGATCTATAAGTCGCTGCCTCAGTATAAATAATAAAATGTTTTTAAGAGTAAAGTAACCAGTTATTATCATGATGTTGCACTTGATTTTAGAGTAATGTCGCTTTTTTTACACAGTTATAACCCGTATCTAAACATAGCTTCACTATTAATAATTAGCTTTTTTATTTACCTAAAACGTAGATTATACTATATTCTGGCTAAATCTAAATTATTACTATTTGCAAATGTTACTTAATGACATTAGAAAATCTTTCTTAAATTATTTTCAAAACAATAACCATAAAATTTTACCTTCATCCCCACTGATTCCACACAATGATCCCACATTACTGTTCACCAATGCGGGCATGGTCCAATTTAAAAATCAATTCACAGGCAAAGAAAAGGTGGAGCACCCTAGAGTTACTACATCTCAAAAATGCATCCGCGCAGGGGGAAAACACAATGATCTTGAGAATGTTGGATTTACTGCTAGGCATCACACCTTTTTTGAAATGCTAGGTAATTTTTCGTTCGGAGATTATTTTAAGGAAAAAGCAATTTTTTATGCATGGGAATATTTAACTAAAGAACTGCAAATAGATAAGGAAAAATTATATATCACTATATATCATGAGGATAGTGAGGCATTGAATCTATGGAAAAAAATTAGTGGCTTTAGTGATAATAAAATAATTAAAATAAAGACAAATGATAATTTTTGGTCAATGGGAGATGTTGGTCCATGTGGACCATGTTCTGAAATTTTTTATGATCATGGTGAAAAATATTTTGGAGGACTTCCAGGAACCAAAGATGAAGATGGCGATAGATACGTTGAGATATGGAATTTAGTATTTATGCAATATGAAAAATTAAAATCTGGCAAACAAATCAACCTTCCAAAACCTTCAATAGACACAGGAATGGGGCTAGAGAGAATTAGTGCCGTTATGCAAGGAGTAAGTAATAATTATGACATCGATATATTTAAAAATTTAATACAAACAATCATTGAAATATCTGGTAATAACAAAGAAATTATTTCTAATAAAGTAGTAGCTGACCATATTCGCTCTTCGTGCTTCTTGATCGCAGACGGTATATTGCCATCAAATGAAGGGAGAGGATACGTTTTAAGAAGAATAATGAGAAGAGCAATGAGACATGTTCATAATATAGGATATAGTGGTAATTTATTATCCGAAATAGCTCCTATTTTTATCAGTAGCATGCAAAATTCTTATCCAGAATTAGAAGAAGCGAGTGATTTAATAATCTCAACCTTAAACATGGAAGAAGAAAGGTTTAAGGATACTTTAAAAAATGGTATTAAATATCTAAAAGAGGAAATTGATCATCTATCTAAAGGCAGTGTTCTAGACGGTTCAAAAGCATTTAAATTATATGACACATATGGTTTCCCACTGGATTTGACGGCTGATATTTTAAAGGAAAAAGATTTGCAACTTGATAATGAAGGTTTTAATGTTGCAATGCAGGAACAAAAAACCAGAGCTAAAGCCAATTGGAGTGGTAGCGGAGAAATAGGAATTTCATCTCTTTGGTATGATATATATGACAAGTTTGGAAGCACTGAATTTATTAGAAAAGAGAATAATAATTTTATTGGGAAAATTCAGGCCATTATAGTTGATGATAAATTAGTTGAGTTTGCAAATGTTG
>CAJQNX010000038.1 GCA_905479795.1 uncultured Candidatus Midichloriaceae bacterium
GAATTGATTAAGCGATACTAAATTCACTTTATTCTGGACATAAAATCAAGTTATTGCTATAAATTATCTCAGTTGGGGACTTTAGCTCAGTTGGTTAGAGCACGCCGCTCATAACGGTGCGGTCGTAGGTTCAAGTCCTACAAGTCCCACCATTTCTCGAATAAAATGTCTAAATCTTGGCGTTTACAGTGCTTGCTTTTTTAGCACTTACGCATCATAATTTAATTTTTAGATTCAGAATCTGTTATAAAACTCCCAATTCTAACTTGGGTAGAACCAAATTTAATAGCTGTTTCAAAATCTGCGCTCATACCCATACTTATTTCACTTATTTTATACTCCTGTGCAATTTTATTCATATAGCCAAAATAAAAAAATGTTGGACCACTAATTGGTGGTATACACATTATGCCAGTAATATTCGTCGCATCTCTGTTGATTTCATTGAAGACCCTATCAAAATCCTTCAACATTATTCCATTTTTATGAGGTTCATTGCCAATATTTATTTGAAGAAACATTTGTATTTCTTTATTTATTTTCGATGCCTCATCAATTACTTTACATGCCAACTCAACAGAATCTATAGTTTCTATAACATCAAATAGTTTTACTGCTTTTTTTATTTTATTAGTTTGCAATTTTCCAATTAAATGAAGCCTAATATTTGGATGATTTTCTTTAGTGTCAGACCATTTATCTATAGCATCTTGAACTTTATTTTCACCAAAAATTCTTTGTTTAGTATTTACAATTATGTGCTCAATTTGATCTTGTTCGAGGTTTTTTGAAACTAAAAGAAGTTTTGATTTAGTTTCATATTGCCCATTATATTCATTAATCTTCTGAATTAATATTTTATAGTTTTGCAATAATACTTCATTACTCTGCATAAATTATTACAGGATAAATTTATTTAAATCCTCTGCAATATTAACCGAAGATAAATTTTTCTCAACAAATTTAGAGTCTATAGTTATTGTTTTGCTTTTTATTTCATCAGCAGCAAAACTGACCTCTTCTAAAATTTTTTCAAGTAGAGTGTATAATCTTCTAGCACCAATATTTTCTATTTCATCATTGATTTGCGCAGCATATTTTGCAATGCTTTTTAAACCACTCTCAACAAATTTTAAAGTTACCCCTTCTGTTTTAAGTAAAGCACAGTACTGTTTTGGCAATGAATTTTCTGGCTCTTTTAATATCCTTAGCAAATCCTCCTTGGACAATGGAGACAGCTCCACTCTTATTGGAAGCCTACCTTGCAATTCTGGCAATAAATCAGATGGTCTGGCTAAATGAAATGCTCCAGAAGCTATAAATAATATATGATTTGTTTTTATAGCTCCATATTTTGTACTCACTATTGTACCCTCAATTAATGGTAACAAATCACGTTGCACACCTTCTCTGTTAACCTCATTACGCTTATTTACTCCACCTCCTGCAATTTTATCAATTTCATCTAAAAATACAATCCCATCTTCTTCAGTGATTTTGATTGCTTTATCTAAAATTAATTGCTCATCAATTAATTTTTCTGTCTCTTCTTTAATTAGATGTTTAACAGCCTCCGATACTTTTAATTTTATTAATTTTTGTTTTTTTGCACCAAAAGTTTTTCCTAGCATATCACCAATATTTAGCATACCCATTTGACCTCCAGGCATTCCAGGTATATCAAATGTTGGAATTTGTGAATTTTGATTGGGTGATTCAGTAATTGAAATTTCTACCTCTCTATCATCTAGTTCTTTAGCATCAAGTTTTTTAAAGTATAACTCTTTCGTTTTTTCTGAAGCATCTTTACCAACCAAACTATCTATTAATTTCAATTTAGCTTCGTAAAATGCTTTGCTAGCCACTTCTATATTAAACTCTTCTCTGACCATCTTTATTGTGGTATCGAGTAAGTCTCTAATTATTGAATCTACATCACGACCAACATAACCTATTTCTGTAAATTTTGTAGCTTCAATTTTTATAAAGGGAGATTTTGAAAATTTAGCCAACCTTCTCGCAATTTCGGTTTTACCAACACCAGTTGGTCCAACCATTAATATGTTATGTGGGACTATTTCATCTCGTAAATCATTAGTAACTTGCTTTCTACGCCATCTATTTCTTAAAGCTATAGAAACTGCTTTTTTTGCCTGATTTTGACCTACTATAAATCTATCAAGTTCTGCAACTATTTGCTTAGGAGTCAACTGTGTCATATTTATATAAATTTATTTAGGAGCGATAATAATAGAAATATTTTTTCCTTCTTTTTTAACATCTAGCTCTATTTTAGCAAAATCAAAAACCTCTGTTTTAAACTTTTCAATAACACTCATCCCAACATCTTCATGTACTATTTCTCGTCCTTTAAAAAATAACGTGACTTTAACTTTATTACCGTCACCTATGAATCTTTTAGCATTGTTTAATTTAACATTAAAATCTCCTATAGCAATATTTGGCCTAAGCTTTATCTCCTTTATTTCTACAGTCTTTTGCTTTTTCTTAGACTCATGAGATTTTTTTCTTAGCTCATATTTATATTTTCCAAAATCTAAAATTTTGCAAACCGGAGGCTCCGCATTGGCTGAAATTTCTACTAAATCCAACTTTCTTTCTTTAGCTAAATCTAGGCCTTCTTCGATTTTTACTATTCCCAACATTTTTCCATCACTGTCTACAAGGCGTATTTCCTTAGAATCAATGTTTGAATTAATTTTTATACTAATAGATTTTTTTGATATAACTAGCTCCTTTTTTGTTTAATTTCATCTAATAATTTATCAACAAAATGACTTAACTCAAGTACTTCTTGATGTTTATCACCTAATTTTCTTACTGATACAAGTTTATCTTCTTCCTCTTTTTTCCCTAAAACAACAATAATTGGTATTTTACTAAGAGAATGTTTTCTAATTTTATAGGTTATTTTTTCATTATCTAAATCTGCTATATGCCTAATTGAATTCTTTTTTAATATTTCTGAAACATTTTTAGCGTAATCTGAGAGCTCATCAGTTACTGTAACAATTGCAACCTGAATAGGTGCGAGCCAAATTGGTAAATTGCCAGAATAGTGCTCTAGTAAAATTCCTAAAAATCGCTCAATTGAGCCAAATAATGCTCTATGAAGCATTGCTGGTCTATACTTTTTCCCATCTTTATCAACATAATTTGCATCTAGTCTTTCTGGCAAATTGAAATCCACTTGCAAAGTTCCCAATTGCCAATCTCTCCCTATCGCATCTCTAAGAACAAATTCTAATTTTGGACCATAAAAAGCCCCTTCACCTTTATTAAAAGTGTAGGGTAAATTTTGTTGCTTAACGGCATTCAATAATGCTTTTTCCGATTCATCCCAAACCTCATCTGAGCCAATTCTTTTATCCGGTCTATCTGAAAATTTTACTTTAACATCCTCAAAACCAAAATCCTTGTATATCTCTTTAATTAATTTGCAGACATTGATGCATTCTTCAGTCATTTGCTCATTTGTGCAGAAAATATGTGCATCATCTTGGGTAAATGCTCTAACTCTCATCAAGCCATGTAACGCTCCTGAAGGTTCAAATCTGTGTACTTTACCAAATTCTGCTAATCGTAACGGTAGGTCTCTATAACTCTTAATGCCTTGATTGTATACTTGAACTCCACCTGGGCAATTCATTGGTCTTACCGCATATACTTTATCTTCATCTACAGTACTTGCAGTAAACATGCTCTCTCTAAATTTATCCCAATGCCCAGATAATACCCAAAGCTTTTTATCCATTATTTCTGGAGTACTTATTTCAAGATAGCCACTTTCGTTTTGCTTATTTCTTATATAATCAATTAACCTTTGAAATACATTCCATCCTTTTGGATGCCAAAAGACCGAACCTGGAGCTTCTTCTTGAAAATGAAACAAATCTGATTGTTTACCTATTTTTCTATGATCTCTTTTCTCTGCTTCTTCCAGCATAGTTAAATATTGCCTTAATTGCTTTTTGTCAGACCAAGCAGTTCCGTATATTCTCTGTAGCATTTCATTTTTGCTATCGCCTCTCCAATAAGCCCCAGCCACCTTCATTAACTTAAAGGCCTTGACTACCCCAGTATTCTGGGAATGGGGCCCTTTGCATAAATCAGAGAAATTGCCTTGTGTATATATGGTGATTTCATTTCCATCAGGAAAATCATTAATAATTTCAACTTTATATTTATCACCTTGCGCTTGAAAAAAATTGATAGCTTCCTCTTTTGTGACTACCCTCCTAGTAATCGCAAGCTTTTCATTAACAATTTCTTGCATTTTTTCTTCGATTTTTTCTAAATCTGCCTCATTAAACGGCTCAACATTTGCAAAATCATAATAAAATCCATTTTCAATAACTGGACCAATTGCAACCATAGCTTTTGGATATAGCTCTTTTACGGCTTGTGCAAGTATATGGGCAGCATCGTGCCTGATTATATCTAACCCTTCTGGGGAAGAAGAAAATATAAAATCTATTTCACTATTTTCATTTATCACAGTTGATAAATCTTTGATTTCTTCATTGATTTTTATAGCAACACAGTTTTGCCTTAAACTTTTATCAACTTCCTGAAGTAAATCTAACCCTGATATTTCATGATTGTATTTTTTTATATTTTTATTTAGCTTGATTTCAAACATTAAATAGTGTTCTTATTTTTAAAATTATGGATATAATGTGTATTATATGAAAAAATTTCAATTACCACTAGCACTATTTTTTATTTTAATTGTAACTTATGCATTTGGAAACTCTATACCATTGGTCATTAAAGAACTATTCTTGAGCATAAGCCTCTTATTAAAATCAATTTTATTGCTGTTATTACCCTTTATTATTTTTTCTTTCATCACAAGTAGCCTGCTATCATTGGAAGGAAATATTATAAAATTTGTGGGTCTTTTAATTTTATGCATCTTCATTTCTAACAGCATTGCCATATACACTGGCTACTTTGTTGGAACTACGTTTTTAGAGTTTTTAGTAACTGAAAACAATAATTTTGGCAATGATAATATATTAATGCCTCTATGGAATATAAATATTCCCCTCCTCATCACTAATGATCAAGCATTGTCTGTGGGCTTTATTTTCAGCATTATATTTTCATTTAAAAGAAATAAAAAAGTTGAAAATTTTACAAAAACAATGAGTAATATTTCAACGAAATTTCTTAAAAAGTTTTTTATTCCAATATTACCTTTATTTGTACTTGGTTTTATAATAAAACTTCAGTATGAAGGTGCATTAGAGAATGCAATTAAAGTCTATGGCAAAGTTCTTTTAGTCATTGTAATTACTCAAATCTCTTATTTATGTTTATTCTATTTTGTTGCTTCAAAGTTTAACATAAAAAAATGTTTGATGTATTTTAAAAGTGTATTTCCAGCGGCTTTCACTGGATTTAGTGCAATTTCAAGTGCAGCTTCAATGAGTGTATTGTTAATCTCAATGGAAAAAATATTTAAGAATAAATCAACATTATACAAAGCTATAGTTCCAGCTGTCATTAATACTCATACCCTCGGCAGTGCTATAGGTGTTACAATATTAACATTCGCAACAATAAAAACATTTAATGCACCAATACCTACATTTGAATCTTTTGTAATTTTTGCATTTTTTTATGCACTTTCAAAATTTGCAGTTGCAGCTGTGCCCGGTGGCGTTCTATTAATTGTAGCTCCTTTACTTGAAAAATATCTAGCATTTTCATCAGAAATGATAGGGATAATAACAGTTGTATATTTATTATTTGATCCTTTTGGAACAGCAACCAATGTCACTGGCAACGGAGGCTTTACAATTGGCTTTACTAAAATTTTCAATTTTTTCAATAAAAGCAAAAAATAAATTGCAGCATTTTTATCACTTAAAACCTATCATTTTTCCGTTATATTCTATTGCTTGCAATATCTCTAAAAATAATTTTCATCATCAGAGTTTGCGCTACATTCTGCTGCCGCTTGTGTAAATGGTAATTCTATCGTTACTTACTTTGAGTTATACCACACAATCCTAAGTTTACAAATCCCCGTGTATTACAGGTGCATCACCATATTCAGACAATACTTCTGTTGGATTTTCACAGTCAAAAGTAGATTGCTCATAAAGCTTTTCTAATTCTTTCATATCTTGTTTTTTATCGGCAATTTTATTAGCAAGCGCATTAAAAAACTCCTTAGATGAATCTATGTATTTGTTTGTACAAGCCATTAGCTTATTGAAATCTAAGCCATTTCCTTTAGTTGCCTTATCATATATAGAATGTTGAATTTCTAATGGTACCGAAAGATCTAATTTATAAAATTGCTTTACAAATGTTTTAATTAATTTATCAAATGTATTTTTTTGAATTTGGCTAGAAATTTTATAAATATTGTAAATATTTTCTACAAATGAATCGTCATCCATATCCGCCAGTACATACTTAGCATTGCCAATTGTGGTACCAATAGAAATGATTAATGATTCTTCTTTTGGAATGTTATTTTCTTGATTAAAAATATGCGGCAATGCCATAGGAAGTGGTGAATCTGCAATTAAGCCCCCATCATAATCCCTTAACACATTATCTTTTGTCTTTGTGGTTTTAGAATCAAAAAGACCTGGATAAGCTATACTGGCCTTAACGGCATCCTTTAAATAAAAATCCTTTTTTTTGTCAGATTTAGCATCAATGGTACTCCATATACGTGAAGTAGCATTATCAATATCATAAGACACTATATTGATTGGAATAACAGTCTGACTTAGTTTAGTGTTACCACATATATTATCAATAAAAACCACATCCTTCTCTTCTAATATATGATTTTTAAAATTTAAAATTAATGAAAGCTTATCCCAAATATTAATATTGGAATTAATAGAATTCAGATCTTTATTAAAATTTTTTATACATTCATCAAGCGTAAACTTTAGTTTTTTGGGATTTTTATCTGACGGAACTACAAGGCATGAAGTAATTATAGAACCTATAGAATTTCCAGTAACTACATCAAAATATTCTATAAGATTTTTTTGAGAATCCAATTTTTTTAAATGATCTTCTAGCGCTTTTGCAATTCTAATTGAGACTTCACCCATTTCAGCTCCGCCACTAAAAGCTAGTACTTTTAATTTCTTTTTACCATTCCAAAACATAAAAACTACCATAACAATTCTACAATCCAAGGTAGCTATTTAACGAGCAAAGTCAATACATATAATCTTTGCCATATTTAATTACCATACACACAGGTTGATACATGAAAGGTGTTATTTTTATTATACTACGCAA
>CAJQNX010000039.1 GCA_905479795.1 uncultured Candidatus Midichloriaceae bacterium
AAATAAACGGCAAAGAGTATCAATATTTCTTTGATCAATGGGGAGCGTACAGCCAAAGATTTAAAATAGTAAGAGTGCCTTCTGTGGTTTATCAAAAAGAGGGAGATTTAGTGCTTACAATAAATGAAATTAATTTAAATAATGAAAACGAAAGAAAAAAAATAATAGGAAGCAGAGGCAAGCAAAATGGCAAATAAATTGAAACATGTCATCATAGTTTTACTGCTAACATTCGGCATGATAACAAATAATGTTATAGCAAAAACAGCGGATAGTTTGCAGTCTTCAACTAAACTGAAGGATTATGTAATTCCAAATGATTCTCTATATAGCGGAGTAGAAAAGGGAGAAGATTTTAGAAGGGCTACGCAAGAAAACACTTTTGCAGGAAAGCCAAAACTTGCAGCAAAAGAGATGCTAGAAACTATAGATAAGATATATGTTACCTTGCCATCTGGATCACTAACTAAAGAAATACAAGGTCAGCTATGGTTTTTAAAAGGACAGTCATACACAACTTTACATCAATATGAAGAGGCAATTAAAGCATTTGATGAGTCAATCAAATATGAGCCAAATAATCTGCAAAGTTACAGCAATATTAGTTATATTTTAAATCAGCAAGTGAAATATGGTGAGTCTATCAAGATAAGTGATTGGATTATTAGTAAAAATGCCCTTTTTACCAATGCTTACTTAAATAAAGGATATAGCTTGCTTGGACTTTTGAAATACCAAGAGGCTATAGATAATTTTGAAAAAGCCAGAAAACTAAACAGAGAGAATATAACAGTATATCTTGGATATGCCAAAGGATATGCAGGATTAAAGCAGCATGACGAGGCAATTGAGATTTACGATGGAATTATAAAATATTTCGGAAAGGAAGGTGAGAACACACCTCAATTAAAAGTGCTAAATCAGTTAAGAAAAGAGCAGATCAATCTTAAAAATAAAGAAGGTTTTTCACTTACAAATAATCAAAAGCAAAAAAAATGAAAAAACTATTTCTTGCATTATTGTTAATCACATTATTCCCTTTCTCTGCATCTGCAGAGGGTGGTAAGTGTAATGGAAGATTTTTAAATCCAATTACAGATATCTGTTGGAGCTGCATTTTCCCAATAACTATTGGTAAAATACCGCTTATTAGAAGTTCAAAATTTAAGGATACAAAAAACCCAAGCATGCCGGTGTGCTTTTGCAATAGAGGAGGTATTCCTATGGTTCCAGGTCTTACGATAGGATTCTGGGAGCCAATTAGAATAATTGAAATCACAAAAACACCATTTTGCTTGGTATCACTTGGTGGACTTAAAGTTATGTCGAGTAAGAACCATGGTTCTCATAAAAAAATACGAACCGAAAGTGAAAAAAGAAGTAAGGCATATTATCATATTCATTATTATGTGTACCCACCATTATTTCTTTTAAATCTTATAACAGATTTTGGTTGCATGGATATGGCAAGTTATGACCTTGCATATTTAAGTGAGCTAGATCCATCACATCATAGTGATAGTTTGGCTAATTTCATGCATCCTGAGACATTTTTACTCTCAAACCCAATTGCAAAGATGGCATGTTCTGTTGATTGCATAGCATCAACTGCCACAAAAAGATCAATGGACTTATTGTTTTGGTGCGCAGGATGTCAAGGAAGCATCTATCCGTTTACAGGAACAGTGGAAAGTCATATTGGCGGAGTTGCAACAAGTCAATTACTTGCAACTAGACAAATTGCTAAATTGCATAGACTTGGGCTTGCAAGACAAACTGCAACTAGTGATGCAAAGCCAAATGGTAAGATTTGTAAAAGCAGTTACAACTGGAGAATCCCAAAAAGTCAGTACAGAACGCAAATGACTTATCCTAGACCAAATGTAAAAGGAGGTTATAGCTGTAATAACATAGGTATGTCAGATGTAATGTATTCAAGTGGTAGGGAATTTCCATATAAAGGAGAGGATTTTGCTTATCTTCTTTTTCGGAAAAGGAATTGCTGTTTGTGAGCGACATGACAAGTCGTATATTTGATTGTTTAACTAATTTAAGGAGTGAATGAAGATTAAACCTATTATTTTACTAATAGTAGCCTACCAATACAGGCGTGGAAGTGATTCTGGGTCTGAAGCTATTGGGACAATGTATTCCGCTGAAAAGCAAGCTTTTGCTGTGAAGGAAAAGTTAAGCTACCAGCATCAGGTGGTTTGGAAGCTAGGCTGGGACAATAAGGTTAACATATGTGAACTGCTGATAAACATCGTCACAGTTGAAAAGCTAAAGATGCTGATAAGCTTTACCAAAAGGTATGTAGTCAAGATGTCATGTTGTAGACTCATGACACGTAAATGTTGCACTATCGGTGAAAAGGCAGAACCTAAGTTGTCAAATGTCAAATATACGAAACATGGTAAGCCTGTATTTTTCCTCGCAAGAGGTAAGGAGATCGTAAGAAATCTGAATAAAATGCAGGTAGAGGAGGATAGAAAAAGCGAAAGCCAATCTGTAATGGAATGGATAAGAGTTGAAACATTACTTTGCACGAAAGTGAGCAGACTTCTATCAGGTCTCTGGTTGCGAGATAGTTTGAAGAACCTATGTATGGAGGAAAGCAAATGATAGCAGTTAATGCTAGTGCACCTACAGACAATTTAGTGCCTGGCTGGCATTCAATTGAATGGTCAAAAAGGTATAAAATTGTTAAGAGGCTTCAAGCCCGTATCGTAAAGGCGGTGCAAGAAAATAGATGGAATAAAGTAAAAGTTTTACAACATTTATTAGCTTGCTCTTTTAGTGGTAAAGTTCTTGCCATTAGAAGGGTTACCGAAAATAAAGGTAAAAGAACAGCTGGTGTAGACAAGGTTATTTGGAATACACCAGAAACTAAATATAATGCAATAAAGTTGTTAAAAAAGAGAGGATATAAACCTTATCCATTAAGAAGAGTATATATTCCCAAGGAAGATGGTAGTAAAAGACCATTGAGCATCCCCACTATGAGAGATAGAGCTATGCAAGCTTTATATCAGCTAGCACTAGATCCTATAGCGGAAACAACTGCGGACAGACATTCATATGGCTTTAGATCCAAAAGATCAACTGCTGATGCGATAGAGCAATGCTTTACAGTTCTATCACGGAAAGTAGCAGCTAAATGGATACTTGAAGCAGATATACAAGGGTGTTTTGATAACATAAGTCATGAATGGCTTATAGCAAATATTCCTATGGATAAAGATATTCTTAAGAAATGGTTAAAAGCAGGATTTATGGAGAGTAATACACTATATGACACAGAGCATGGAACACCACAAGGCGGCATTATATCGCCTGTACTGGCTAACATTGCTCTGGACGGGTTAGAGAGGAGATTATCAGAGGAATTTCCAATGAAAATTTGTTCCAAAAAGCCCGCTCATAAGGTGAACTTCATAAGATATTGCGATGACTTTATAATTACTGGTAGAACGAAAGAGAAATTAGAATCTGAAGTAATGCCAATAGTTGTAGAATTTTTAAAAGAAAGAGGTTTATGCCTATCTGATAAGAAAACGAAGATAACTTATATAACAGAAGGGTTTGATTTTCTTGGGCAAAACATTCGTAAATACAAAGATGATAAACTAATCATCCAGCCATCTACGAAAGGGTATAGAAAATTGCTTAAAAAAATTAGGCAGAAACTTGTAAAATATAAGATGGCTACGCAAGAAGAAGTGATATGCGTTTTAAACCCAATAATAAGGGGATGGACAAATTATCACAGACATGTGTGTTCAAAATCTACGTTTAGCAAACTAAGGCATGATATTTGGAAGGCTCTATGGTTATGGTGTAGAAAAAGGCACAAAGGTCAAAAATCTATGCAATGGATTAAAGATAAGTATTTTATCTACTCTAATGGTGCAGATTGGAACTTTGTTTATAAAAAGAAAGATGGAACAACTGTTGGAATAGTCAATCCTGCAAAAGTAAAGATTGATAGACATGTTCAAGTAAAATGCAATTTGAATCCGTATGATAATGATTGGCAGGAATATTTAGAACATAGAAATCAAATCAGAATGTTAAAATTACTTAATAAGGATAAAAAGCTATTAGGCATATGGAAATCGCAAGATGGTATATGTCCTGTCTGCAAACAAGGAATGAGGACGGATAGCCAATGGGAGATGCATCACATTTTAGAGAAATCTAAAGGTGGAGAAGATAATCCATCGAATCTTATTATGCTACATCCTAATTGTCATAGGCAAGTTCATAGCCAGAAAATTAAGGTAACAAAGTCGGGTTCTTCAAAAGAACCTTTCGACAGGCTTGAGCCGTATGAGAAGAAATTCTCAAGTACGGTTCTTAGAGGGGGGAGTAAGGAGCAATCCGCCTCTCCTACTCGACTCTAGAGGGAATTATGAAAAAATATAAAAAAAGAATGAAAGATAAAGTAGTAAAAAAGCCAAAGAAATTGGAGGAAAAAATCAAAATAAATCCTAATTTACTGAGAGCTAAAGTAGTATTTAGAAGGCTTATAATGATTTTAGTGGGAGGAATAATATTTCTATTTATTGCCACAATTATAAAAGTATTTGCAAGTGAGAACGAGCAAGTGAAAGAAGGTAGAGAAATATTATCAGATATTCAAAATAGCCAGAGACAGTATAGCGATATAAAGGCTAAAGATTTCCAAAAACCAATTGACCAAGATATAGCAAATTGGACTCGTAATTTGGAAAATAAACTAAATGAGGATGTTAAGAATGCAAAGCCAATTATAGAGCCGGAGCTTACAATAACAAAAGAAAACCAAGAATTAGCAAATGAATTAATAGAGAAATCCCAGGGAATAATAAATGAAAGTTTAGGGATTTCTCATGATAAGGTACATGGAAATAAATCATACACAGATTTTTTAATATTTGCATCATTTTCTTTAGGAGAAAAGAATTTAGAGAATCTAATCAAATTAGCAAGCAATTATAACGGAGCTGTAATATTAAGGGGCTTTAAAAATGGTAGTTTTAAGGAAACGGC
>CAJQNX010000040.1 GCA_905479795.1 uncultured Candidatus Midichloriaceae bacterium
TAGTGCCTGGATAAAAACCCCCTCTTTTTAGAAATTTAAAATTTTCTATCGCAAAAAATTTGACTAAAAAATTTAAAATTCAGCAAATTCAAAATTTTTATCAAAATTATCAGGAAAATTAGAATTTAAAGCAATAGAAACCCTAGCCTCTACTCAAAAGCCTCTATAAACCATGGTTACTGAGAATTGCTACGCAGCATTTTTAAGCGTTGTGTAGGCAAATGTATATTTCTTCCTATTTCTTCTTTTTCTATTTTTAGCAGCGACTATATCGCCAAGATTTAAAATATTTCTTCCCAAGATACTCATAGAAACGTAACTCTCAAATTTTTCTTTCGAATAGTCTGGACAAAAATCGCAGCCATGCACCTGCAAAGCATTGATTGACGATTCTATTCCAGCATGCCCCTCTCTTGCATCAAGAAAATCATCTGTATTTTCTAACTTCTTTGCTTCTTTTGATAATTTCCCTTTTTTAGGCATCCCAAGCTTATCAACAAGTTTTTTACAACTCTCCTGATTTTCTTTAGAATGAAAGCCTCTATCGAAACTTACTGAATTGATATTTGGAAACATTTCTATAGTGTCCTCAAGAATTTTCACTGCTATTTTATCATCTGTTTGATTATACATTATCTCGTGATTTAAGATAAAACCATACTGATCATCAATTATGCATAAACGCACTCCAAGCTCCACTGGAATCCCTATCTTGCCTTTGTTAATCCATTCAGTGTATGGCTTATAAACTGAAAAAGTTTTTTCAGAATGAGGTATAGTTTCTTCATTTAAAACTCTACTTGTAATTTGCTCAATTTGCTTTTCAGCCTCTGTAATATAATACTCCACCTTCTCAATTTTACGCCTCATCTTCTTGACTTCTACTGGAGTTAATTTCTCGGAGCTTGTTCCAAAGAGAGTGTTATTTTTACGATCTGATTCCTTAGGTACTTCCCAATTCTTCTTTATCTCTGTAATCGTCTCTTTAACCCTCTTTATTTTTTTTGCCACAAAGTTTAGTAGCTTTTGATGTGGTTTCCATATTTTTTCTAGATGCTTTTCTTTGTCATCTTTGGCGTGAGATTTTTTACTTTTTTGCGCTAAAAATCTTAATTTCTTAATTTTAGTTATTGCGAAATCAGCTTGCCTCCATCCCTGTATATTGGCTTCTTCAGCCATTCTTGTAATATCTCTTATTGCTGATGTGCTGGCGTCTTCTAGTAATCCTATGTCAGTTGGATATTCAACTTTTGTTTTTAATACAAAAGAATCAGCCTTCGTTTTCAATGAACCTCTTTGCTTCTCTGTTAGCTCCGTATGCCCTAGCTTTATAACTATTTGGCTTATCTCATCTAGTATTTCTTTTGTCAATAATCCTACGTTGTTTTTTATAGTTTGAAGATCAAATATCTCGTCATCTACAAGATATGATAATCCCAAAAATCCTCTTACCTCTCTATGTGAATTTGCATAATCTCTTAGTCTGCAATAGTCTATGTTTGCCACTAACCTTATAATCCCCAGCACCAGTATATTCCATAACTCCATGCCAGTTCTGCCGTTATTTTTATCTTTCTCTGGAGCTATTTTTTCAGTTAATATAGCGCATACTTGTTCCATCGCTTCCTTATTATTATACAGCGTTTGTATCCCACGTAATGCCCTCTGTATATCATCTTTACTATTCTCGTCTAATTTAATCTTTGATATATCGATTTCTCCAATTTTAGCTTGCAAACTTCTATATACCCTCATATTTCTCATCAATTTTCTTTAGTATATTTTACACCAATTCCTTTGATTTTTGGACTAAAATTTTAACCGAAGTTAGTGTGATTTGTTAAAAATTGTCCTAGAATTTTACACGAAGTTGAAAGGCTTTTGCTCTAAAACAGGTGTTTAAAAAGACTTTTTGCTTAATTTATCCTTTTTTAGTAAAATCTTCGTTGTTGCTTTTGCCATCAGATCAGCCATTTAATGCATGAATGAGGGGTTTTTATCCAGGCACTATATATATCAATATGAACTACACAGACTATCTATATATCACAGCCAACTACGCAACATCTACAGCAACCGCCTCGTTTGCAATTGCAGCTAAGATAACAGTCGTAATTACAACAGTCACTGGGATTTCCACCCTATTAATTGGAGTTGCCGCTGTACCTCCATCCTTAGCTTTTAGTGGATCGTGGTGTCTATCTTTTTTGGGCGCAATGACGGCAACGACTATATGTAAAAAAATTACTAGCGACGCCACTCATTTTGTACTCATAAAAAGCCTAGGTGACCATGGTGAGCAAATAGCGGATATTATAGATATTGGATTTGCAATTTGGTCACATGGATATAGGAATGAGGCAGCACAAATTCTCATTAATCCAGCGCAATTAAATAATGTTAAATTTTTAGGAAATATTGATGGACTATTTTATTCAGTAAAGGGCAAATTAGATAAATACATTAACATACACGCAGATAACAACATAAAAAAATATGGATATACTGAATCTATAGAATATATTGAAATATTTCAAAATTCTGACTCGACAATAATAGAGACATTAAACTATGCACTCAAGAATGGTTTAGACAATGGTTGTTTTATGATAGGCGGCACTACGATTGGAGTAATAATTGATTACTTTTTATACGAAAAAAGCTATAAAAACCCACCTCCATTAGATTCAGATATCGGAAATAAGTGCGTTGTTAAACATTATACTGTTAATACGCACAATCAGTGCATTGTCAAATATGGACTTTCAGAAGGTAAATTTGAATGCAAGGAAAATCAAGAATATACCGGATATTTTGAATGTGAGGAATTGATTGATCACGAATATAATTCGATTGATGCTGAAATATATGATCATTAAAATTATTCAAGGTTTAAGTGCGAATAACAATCTTTGGACTTAATGTGATTATCAATATTTTTGAACATCTACACAACCCTTAGATAATTTAGTTGCCCTATCTAGCACTACGCTGTATATACAAATAATCATATCTATATTCATAAATAAAATCATTTTATTATGCCAATTTTACCTTTGATTTATGCTCCTCATCCTATACTTAAAATGACAGCGGAGCCAGTAGCAGATATTAACAATGATATACGAAAGTTAGTAGATGACATGTTCTCTACCATGTATATGGAAAATGCAGTAGGTTTAGGTGCTAATATGGTTGGTATATTAAAGAGAATAGCAGTTGTTGATTTACAAGATAACAATATCAAATCTCCCCTTACTTTGATCAATCCATTAATAACTTGGTATTCTGACGACATACAAACATATAAAGAAGCTTCACTGTGCTTCCCTGGCATCACGGTGGAAATTAACCGCCCTTGCGCAATAAAAATGAACTATTTTGATTATGATGGAAAGGCACAAGAGATAAAAGCAGAAGGATTTTTGTCGGCTGTGATACAACATGAATTAGATTATTTAGATGGAACAACTTTCTTAGACTATTTCTCAAAAATGAAACGTGATATATTGATGCGCAAGGTAGAAAAACATATAAAAAAGTATCCACCACATACTCACGGCGAACATTGCAATCATTAAATGTGACTAGCATAGCCGTACTGTACAGTACTTAGACAGACACAAATAAACAAATAGCACCCTTAACCCTCCTTCTCTTTTTCATCCATTTCTTCATTCTTCTGGCTTTGCACAACATCATCTTTATTAAATAAATCAATATTCTCAAGGCCAAAAAAATCCTCTTCAATGCCCTTCTTGTTCATTAATTTTCTATTGAATCCCCTAACTTTTTCAAAAACTCTTACTAAATCTTTAGGTTTTAAGACAAGCACCCCTATAATAAAAATTAATAATAGTTCTGATAATGATATGTCAAACATCTTAATAAAATCTCTTGATAAATTATCCTAGCTATCGTATTTTAAAGCAATCCAACTGATATTACTATACAACATATATTCATGCAATAGACTATTAAAACTATGGATAACAAAATAAAATTAGCTTTACAAGATTTGCATGAAGCGGTGATTAATAAAATTCAGGAAGTTAAATTTTTAGAAAAAAAAATAACAAATCTTAGCATTGAAAATGCTAAACTTCATAATGAAATTGATAAATTGAATAACCTTGTTAAAAATCATCTGTTAGAAAAAAAAGATTTAAGCGACAAACTTGCAAATAACCTTGTGATAAATGATCCACCTCAAAAAAAAGATATTCTAATTAATGAGGACACAACTCAGGATATAGACATATCAATTAGCCAATTAAAAAATATTTTTAATAAAAATAAATAAAATTCAAAATATGCAAGAAATTGAATTGAAAATAGGAAACACTCTAATAAAGCTATCGTGTGAAGATCCAAAGAAACTATTAGACTTAGCTGATAAGTTAAATTTAAAAATTGATGAAATAAAAAAACATAGTAACAATATATCAGATACAAAAGCCTTTCTCGTTACATCAATACATTTGATAGATGAAATTGAAATCCTTAATAAAAGCTTACAAGATCTAAAAGCAAATTTTTATGATCAATTTGAAAGTGAGAAAAAACTACTATCGGATAACTATAAACTAACCGCAGAAGAAATTAATAACATATCTACATTATTAAAAAATAATAATCGCTAATAATTTAAGCAATTTTTTCCATAAAAATTGTTATAAGTGATTGACTTAGCAGGTTTTTACATTATATTTATCTTAAAATATAACATACAAGTTAATAGTGTCAAAAAGATTAAATAGAAAATATGGTATTAGTCGCCGAATTGGCGCAGCATTGTGGGGCACAGATAAAGATCCATATAACAAAAGAAATTACCCACCAGGTGTTCATGGAGCTTCAGGATATAAAAAAGCAACGGAATATGGTACTCAACTGATTGCTAAACAGAAGCTAAAAAAATACTATGGTGATATTAGAGAAAAGCAATTTAAATCTATATATGCAGAAGCAAGTCGCAAAAAAGGTGATACAGGTGAAAATTTAATCGGTCTACTAGAATCTAGGCTTGATGCATTTGTATATAGATCTAAATTTGTTTCAACCGTATTTGCATCTAGGCAATTCATCACTCATAAGCATGTAAAAGTTAATGGTAAGATAGTTAACATCCCTAGCTACAGACTACAGCCCAATGATGTTGTAGAAGTAAAGGATAAGTCTAAAAAGCTATTAATTGTTCTTGAAGCAAAAGAAAGAAGCGAAAGAGATACTCCAGAGTACATAAAAATTGACACTCCTAATCTTCAAGCTACTTACCTAAAAGTTCCAATTTTAGCAGAAGTTCCTTTCCCTGTACAAATGGAACCTAATTTGGTAGTAGAATTTTATTCAAGATAAATTAAAATAAATTATGGCACAACACAAATCAGCAATTAAAGCACACAAACAATCTCTTAAGAGGACGTTAAGAAATAAGATAATCAAAAGTAAAATTAAAACCTTTACTAAAAAAGTTGAAGAATTAGTTAAGTCAAACGATTTTGCAAATGCAATACCAGCTTTAAAAACAGCAGAATCAACAATTATGAAAGCTGTTACTAAAAAAGTATTAAAATTAAATACAGCCTCAAGAAAAGTTAGCAAGCTGACACATAAAGTTAAATCATTAGAAAAGTCAGTAGCTCCTGCCACTACCTAAACTCATATATCCTGCTGCAAAATGTGGTTAAAAAATCATATCGAGCATGCAATCAAGCCTTTGTTTAACAAAAACAGCGCCCCCTACTATAAAATGCTACTATATTGGGATTTAATTGTGGGGGATGACTTAAAATATAAGATATTGCCACAAGATATTAAATTTTCAAAAAACAGTATCAACACTCTTACGGTAAAAATCGACAATCATTGTAATATATTAAACATCCAAATGATGATACCTAATATCATTGATAAAATCACACGGTATTTTGGATACAAGATTATCTCTAAAATAAAAATCATTGGATTAAACACAAACCCTCATAAAAATCAAATTGATACACCAAAAAAAAACACTCCATTGAATTCATTGAGCAAGGAAAATGATATACTGCTTTCTATTAATAAGAATCCCAATAAAGAAATGAAAGAAATTTTGATACGCATTGCACAAAATTTACAATAAATTTCATTATTTTTTCGATTTTATAGATAAATATCAATATCCTTTACATTAATTTATTTACATTACAGAATAATTCGTGCAATAATTCTCGTTTATAAAGTAATTATATTTAACTATCATGAAATCAAAAAATATATTCGTTTTGTTAATAATACTGGTCATAGCTTTCCTAGGTTATTCTTTTTACAAAGGTTCTAAAACTCCTTCTCTACCACAAGAAAACAGCAAAACAGCTATTATTGAGAAAAGCTCCAAAAAAACAGATGATGATTCAAAAACCATCACCAAAGCTGAAGTCAAAGATATAATTAAAGAAGAAATCAAAGATAATCCTAACATTGTTATCTCAGCAATTGAATCTCATATGAGCAAACAACAAACTGCCCGTGATGAGAAGATTCAACAGCTAGTTGTCGATTTTAAGGATCAACTACTTAGTGATAAAAACGATCCAACTTATGGTAACTCAAACGCTAAAAACTCTATAGTTAGCTTCTACGATTATAACTGTGGCTATTGCAAAAAAATGTCGGAAGTACTTAAGCAAATTGTAGATAATAAACAGGATGCATATATAGTATTTAAAGAATTACCTATTTTGGGTGCCAATTCTTTAAAGGCAAGTAAGTTAGCGCTTGGTGTTTATAAAATTGCTCCAGAAAAATTCTTAGATTTTCACTTTGCACTGATGGAGGATAACAGTAATAGCAGCCTTGATCAAAAAGTAAAAAGCATTTGTAAAACTCTAAAAATTGATACCACACAGCTGTACAAACAGATTGATGATCCATCTATACAATCAGCTTTAGATCAAAATTTAGAAATTGCAAGAGGCATAGGCTTTAGATCAACTCCAACTGTAATAATTAATGATCAATTGATACCTGGCTTTATAAGTTACGATCAAGTTATAAGTATAATGAATAGCAACAACACTGTTACCAAGGTTGATACCACTACCAACATCAACAATAATACCGATCTTACCAAGGTTGATACCACTACCAACGTCAACAATAATACCGACCTTGCCAAAGTTGATACTAAAGATGCTACTATTGATGTTAAATCAGATGCAAAACCACAAGACAATGATAGCATTGATTCAATTGATCTTACGCAAAAGAAGCAATAATACTATTTGAAAGAAGGTCTCCATTTATTAAGTATAAAATGGGGGCCTCATATTTCCATTTTACACTCAATAATAAACAAAAAACTTAAATATATTTTATAAAAGCTTTGTTAAAAATTATTTTGATATTTATTGGTGCTGGCATTGGCGGTATATTGAGATCTTTGATGTCAAAATATTTATCTATACTTCTTTCAAATAAATTCCCCAATAATAAATTTATTGAAATCTACCCTTATCCAACCTTAGTCATCAATATACTTGGTTCATTTATGATAGGATTAGCTTCAAGTATATTAATAAATCAATTTCCTAACTATAATAACGAAATAAAAATATTTATAATGACAGGATTATTAGGTGGATTTACAACATTTTCTTCTTTTTCATTAGAAGCAGTTAATCTTTTGCACGAAGGCCATACCTATGTATCCTTTATATATATCCTTCTAAGCTTATCATTATGTATTTTTGGCTGCATACTGGGAATAACATTGGGTAAAATTTCATAGATATAGCAAGATTTATTATTTCAAATAACTAAGAATTAACTATTGGATTCAATCAGGCTTATAAAACAATGTATGTGAGAAAGTTGCCAATATACATAAATTGATCTCTCTTTGCACTTTTTCTCCAACAATAGCTCTTCCATACTGTATTCATCATATTTTCTCTCATTTCTTTCCTTGTATAACGCAGTATTTTTTCTTGTGATTCCCTATTTTTTACATACTCCCCAAAACAGCATTTGCAGAAACACCAAGTTCTTCAACTATATCACATAGGTACACATCGTTATTATCCTTTATATATTTAGGATAATTCAATTTTCTTACTGCGCTATTTTTATGATGAGTTTGTATGTATACTAGCTAAACATTGCCAATCGTAATCCCAAAGCGCATCTTCATAGAAGATCATAGACCTGAGGAAGTTGTTATAGTTTTTCATAAAGCCTAATACTTTACTGTGAGTATCAAATTTTGGTGTTATGGAACACCCTATAACAATGTGAACATTATATATTCTATCAAGAGGATAAGATAGAGAAATTCCATCTTGGAGATGAGTTTTTACAAATCAATTAAGACCTTGAAGATGATTATTAATCTCTTTCTCTGGCATAAAGTTGCAATCGATTACAGCTTCATCTAATTCTATAATCATCCCTACTGCATTTTCATTTTCACTTTTAGGTCTATAAGATCTTATCACATCAGAAAAGTTGTCTAAAGTTTTACTTCCTATTAACGATGAATCAGCGAGATATAGTGCGGTATAATCCATGAACAAAAGTTGATAATATTGTTTCTAAATCTTTCTGTTATTGGTTTTAAAATATATTCGTTTGCACCTAGATTTGTTAATTTTATCATGTGTTTAAAGTAAAAAACAGTAAAATATTATAAAGTACTTATAAATATGGTGAAAAACTACACATTCTATTCCTTGATTTAACAAGCTCTTTGTTATTTATTTTTTCTCAAACAACTTACCTTTTCTCTATCTGTTTTCATTCCTTTGACATATATCTCTCTAGCTTTTACATTACTGAAACTCTTTTTTTATGCGCATGTCTTGCTGCATAATACTAAGTTCTTTTTCAAATTCCCCTACTCTTACTATCTGTATTTCTACTATATATTTCACTCCATTTTCATTTACAACACATATACAATTGATTGCTCCCTATGTATTCTATATATAGTATTGGATTTAATAATGTTATTTCTTTATTGCCTTAGCTATATGGATAAATCATGTGAGGACAAATTTTGTGCAACTTGTTTTTATTATCTTTTCTAACTCAGTATTAGTGCTACTAATCCATATTTGTGATGGTGTTTTTTCTAATTCAAAAATCAGATTTTCTTTTCTTTTGTCATCTAGGTGTGCAAATATTTCATCTAAAAGTAATATAGGAGCTATTTTACTCTTATTGTAAATAGCGTATGATTGACCAAGTATCATTGATATAATCATAGATTTTTGCTCACCAGTTGAGCATAAATTAGCAACCCTGTTTTTCTCTCCATCCATAAGTAAAAGATCACTTTTATGAGAACCAATGCCGCATCTCTTTGATTTAGAATCAATATCTCTTTTATTCCTCAAACTTTCTAAAATATACTCATAAACCTTGACTGGATTATTTATTTTTAGCTGTTCTTCAATTTCACCATGAGTAGATATTGTTGGTTTGAGATAACTTATGGTTAATGATTTCAAAAATGAGTTGATTATTTCAATACATTCAAGCCTATTATCAATTATTTTAAGACTTAACTCAGCTATATTCATTTCGATTTGTTCTAACCATTTGTTATCCCATTCAATACCAGTTAATATCTTGCTTCGTGATTGAGTAAAATATTCATATTTTACTAGATATTCTGCATGATTTGAAAAAAAATTATATGTCATTCGATCTAAAAATTTCCTTCTAATACTAGGAGACTCTAAAAACAAATTCTCCATCTGCGGTGTTAACCAAACAATTTTTAATAAATTTAAAATATCTGTTTTTTTAGTTAATTCCTCGTTATTAACCCTAAGTAATTTACTTCCATTTGCATTGATATGTTTGAATTTACAACCTATTAATACATTGTAATCCACATTTTGATTAGAATAATTAACTTTAACTGCCCATTCTGCATTTTGTTTGTTAAAATTAGTAATTATCTCACTATTTTTTGAATTTTTAATCCCTTTTGAGGCGTTTAATAAGGATAAAGCTTCTATAATATTTGTTTTTCCACTACCATTTTCTCCCAAAATTAAAACAAATTTACCGTCTGATTTTATCTCTAAATTTTGGTGATTTTTAAAGTTATACAATTCTAATTGTGATATATACGATGGTATTTTTTTTGGCATCAATATGCTCTTAATATACAACTAAAATTATGCTTTGAAGGCACAAATAACACTCAAGGCTCATTCCTCACATACACTATTTATAGACATCTCCAAAGATACTAAATTTGCATTGGCATCAATACAAATCTACAATTTGTGTTATCGCTATCTTCTACTAATACCGCTGCGTTCCCAGAATTTAATTTAAAATAAACTTTTTTACCAGTTAAGTTATTCAGTATATCAATTATATATTTGGC
Organism: uncultured Candidatus Midichloriaceae bacterium; assembly: GCA_905479795.1. Lineage (GTDB taxonomy): Bacteria > Pseudomonadota > Alphaproteobacteria > Rickettsiales > Midichloriaceae > Aquirickettsia. The sequence continues at coordinate 10,388 of CAJQNX010000040.1, forward strand.
ATTGAAAGCTATTGAAACTTCATCGCTATTATATATAGCAGGGATTTCAATTATTCCTGAGGAATTTATTTTATCATTTACAGATAGTGTAATTTTATTTTTTTCTACCTTGAGCTTTACAGCTACCGTTCTTTCAGTAGATATAGCAGTTACTAAGTCAATTGCTTTAGCTAATTCTGATATTGATACTTCAAGCAATTTGGTATTACCATACGGAACCGCTTTATCATAATCTGGAAATTTACCATCTATCAACTTAGATACCAGAGTTGTATTACCAATTTGAAAAGTAATCTTATTTGATGAAACTCCAATTGGAACTTCTCCACTAAAATCTTCTAACAATTTCGCTAGCTCAAACACAGTTTTTTTGGGAATGATGATTTCAGGTAGTAGCTGTGCATTCTTTGGCAAAGTTACCTCCCCTATTGCTAATCTATGTACATCTGTGGCTACAGCTCTTAATACATTAACCCCGTTATCTTCTGTAACATGAAGAAAAACACCACTTAGATAATATCTAGTTTCATCATATGAAATTGCATGCTTTGTAGTTGCTATTAAATAATGTAAATTACTAGATGCCATTTCAAATTCACAACTATGTTTACCTTCCTCAAAATCAGGAAATTCTTCTGCTGACAAACATGGTAGGCTAAATTCACTTAATCCAGCTTTAATCAACATTTTACCTGGTTTATCTGATGGCTCAAATACAAGTTGAACCTCTTTTTGTGCCCCTATTTTTCTAATTATTTCATAAAATATATGAATAGGAACTGTTGTCGTTAGTTGCCCCCCTACACTAGCATTTATGGATTCTTTAGCAAATATATCTAAATCAGTTGTATAAAAGGATATTTTATTTTTTTGCGTAGTAATTTTTACGTTGGATAAAATACTTTTTGCTGTTCTTTTCTCTACAATAGATTGAATATGACCTAAAGCTTGTAATAACTCACTATTGTTAACCTGTACTTTCATGCTAAATATTAAAATTGGAAATTTATTTATATAAATAATAAATTAACTTTATTATTTTGCAAGTTAAGCCTTTGTTATAAGCGAATAATTTTACTAAGCATCTATTTTTGTATCTATCCAAGATATGTTGCCATCCTTCCTATAATAGACTAAATTTAATTTTCTACTAGCATCATTAGTGAATAATAAAGCTGGCAAATTTAATAAATCCATTTTCATTACAGCATCTTTAACACTAAGATTTTCAACGTTAGAAGGCTTTTCAGCAATTATAGTTGGAGAATTTTCATGATTATCAATATCTGATTCTTCGAGAGGAGAAATTACATACTTTATACCACCAATCAAATCAATAGAATGCTCCTTATGCTTTTTATGATTTTTTATTCTGTTTTTATATCTTCTAAGCTGTTTTTCAATTTTCTCATTTGCTACGTTAAAACTTCTATATGAATCATATTCATGACCATTACTTTTTATTAACGCTCCAGCCCCAGTTCCTTCATTAACAATTATTTCAGTTTCAAATAATTGCCCTTGCTTTTCAACTGTAACATGAGCATTTAACGCATCTTTAAAATATTTTTTTACCGTTACAGTCAAATGTTCTACAATATGTTTTTCTAGGCTTTCCCCAATCTTAATATGTTTTCCGTATACTGTGATATCCATAGACAACCCATTTTTATTTTTAATAGTAACCAATAAAAATAATGATATCAATAATAAAGTTATTAACAATATACTTTAACTTTTCTCTGTCTATTTTCTAGTACATTTTTTTATAAATACACATAGTTAAATTTGACCTTATTGTACATTTCAGATACAAATTAACTCTTGAGTGTGTTTGTATGTGAGGTTATGTACAGGATAATTTTAATAATATTGATTGTGTTTATGACTAGTATTTCTGCAAGTTCTGATGATAAATTAATACCAAGAAAAATAATTTTTGGCAATCCAGACAAAGCTAATGTTCAAATTAGTAATGATGGAAAATATATTTCATATTTATCCAATAAAGCGGGAATATTAAATGTTTTTATTGCACCAATTAACGACATAAACAATGCAAAACACATTACCAATGATACTAAAAGGGGAATTAGAAATTACTTTTGGAGCTATGATAATAAGCATATATTATATCAAAAAGATAGTGATGGAGATGAAAATGAAATAATTCACAAGGTTGATATTAGCACACTAAAAGACACAATGTTAACTCCAAAAAAAGATGTAAAATCTATCATACTAAAGAACAGCTATAAATTTCCAAATGAAATAATAATTGGGTTAAATCAAAGGAAAAAAGAATATTTTGATATATATAAATTAAATATTAAAACTGGTGATTTATCATTGTTTTATGAAAACAACAAATATATCAGCTTCAGTATAGACGATAATTATCAAATTAAATTTGGTTATTACCCAACATCAGATGGAGGCAATCAGATTTATTCTTTCGAAAATGAAAAAGAAATTCCCTTTATAAAAATTCCCCATGAAGACTCTAAAACATCGGGTATAGTAGGATTCACTGAAAAAGGAGATAAAGCATATTTTATAAGCTCAATTGATAGAGATAAATCAGGTTTATTTTTACTAGATTTAAAGACGAAAAATAAAGAACTGATATATTCAAATTCTAAAGCTGATATTGAAAATATAATTTTACAGCCAAGAAAGAAGGAATTACAGGCTGTGACTCATTATTACATGAAGCAGGATTATACTTTTTTTGATATCAAATTTGAAGAAGATTACGATGTATTAAAGAAATTCGCTAAAAATGAGCAAATTATTATAAAATCTAGAAATTTAGAAGATACTAAATGGTTAGTTGTATTTAATTATGATGATAAACCGACCCAATATTACTTATACGATAGAATAAATAAAAAGACTAAGTATCTTTTTAGCAATAAGGATAAATTAAATAATTACAATCTGTCAAAAATGCATCCTGTTGTGATCAAATCTAGAGATGGATTGAATTTAGTTAGTTATATTTCAGTACCAAATAGTATAAAAAAATCTAAAAGTGATTATAAAACAACAAAACCTGCTCCTATGATTTTATTGGTTCATGGCGGACCAAATGCTAGAGATTACTGGGGATTAGATAGCATACATCAATGGCTTTCCAATAGGGGTTATGTAGTTCTAAGTGTTAATTATAGAGGATCCACAGGTTTTGGCAAAAATTTTATTAATGCAGGCAATGGAGAATGGGCTGCAAAAATGCATAATGACCTCATAGATGCAGTGAATTGGGCAGTGAGCGAAAAAATTGCAAATAAAGATAAAATAGCAATAATGGGAGGAAGTTACGGTGGTTATGCAACTCTAGTAGGATTAACTTCCACTCCAAACACTTTTGCATGTGGAGTGGATATTGTTGGTCCATCAAACTTAATTACACTGGTTAATTCAATTCCTGAATATTGGAAACCAATACTTAATAGCCTTAAATTAATGCTAGGAGGTGATCACAAAACTAAAGAAGGAGAAGAATTGTATAAAAAAAAATCTCCACTTTTTCATGTAGATAAGATCATAAAACCACTATTAATAGGTCAAGGTGCTAATGATCCAAGGGTTAAGCAAGCTGAGTCTGATCAAATAGTTGACTCAATGAAAAAACATAAAATTCCTGTGATTTATGCCTTATATCCAGATGAAGGGCACGGCTTTGCAAGACCAGAAAACAAGCTCTCTTTTTTTGCAATTGCGGAAGGTTTTTTTTCCAAGTACCTGGGCGGGCAATATGAGCAGATAGATAATGATTTTGAAAATTCATCTATAATTATCAAAGAAGGTGAAAAATATCTGCCCCATAAAATTAAATAATTACAAGATTTTTAAAAATAGACCCCATTCCGTTTAAAATCTAATAATTGTAGAGCAGATAGTTATGTAGAAAAACTTTGCATGGCTCTTAGTTTTCTCTTTATTATAGATGTGATAGAGCCAATACAAGTGAATAACATTCAATTTGTCTGAGAGGAACTCATTCATTAACTTAATTTACTTCCCATAGGCACATCATACCCTCTTAAAAAAGCATCGGTATATATCATTTTTTTGCCATTCCTTTGTAGTAAAATTGGCCTTATGATACTATCTTTACAAGCAATGCCCAATTTATTATCAACTACCGTTCCTATTTGATAATTCTCATTTGCTTTTTCCACTACTGCACTAATAATTTTTATTACCTCATTTTCATAGATAAAATGGGCACCAGGCTTAGGGCTTAAAGCACGTATTTTATTATTAACTTCAAATGCTGGCAAGTTAAAATTTAACAGCCCCTCTTCTGAAATAATTTTATCCGCATATGTTACGCCTTCATCAGATTGTTTTGTATATGAGACTTGATCTTTTTCAAAAATATTCAATACATCTAAAATCATTTCCCCACCCAGCTCAGAGCATTTATCGTGCAATTCTTTTGCTGTAATTTCATTATCAAGCAAAACCTCCTTACGTAATATGATGTCTCCTGTATCTAGCCCTTCATCCATTTTCATAATGCAAATTGCAGTTTTTTCATCTCCTGCCATTATAGTGCGGTGTATAGGTGCTGCTCCTCTCCATCTAGGCAAATCAGAAGGATGGATATTAATGAATCCATACTTTGGTATCCCTAAAAATTCTTTAGGTATTAATAATCCATAAGCAGCAACAATGACAATATCAGGGTTAAATGATTTAAATTGCTCAAGATTTTCTGGCGCTTTTAATTTTTTCGGAGTCAAAACATTCAATGAAAATTTTTCTGCTAAATTATGAATTGCACTTTTGTTTTGTTTTAATCCACGTCCAGAATTAGTTGGTGGCTTGGTGTATACAGCAATAATTTTACAATCAAAATCAATAAGTCTCGAGAGAGTTGGAGCTGCAAATTCAGGCGAGCCCATAAATATAATCTTCATAAATTCAGTAAATCTTTTACTTGCATATTAATATAAAATAATTACATTGAAAGAGATTTTTAATAAATTTTATTTCATAATTATGGGTTCATGTGTACAGGAAGTATTATGCGCTTTTTCTGAACCATATGGAGATTATCTCTCTCCTGTTTGCGAACAACCAAATTTAATCACAGACTTACTAAAAATAGCAGACAATAATATACCAGAAGAATATTTTTTAGATTATTGTCCCAATCAACACACTTTAATCGAAGCTGAGAAAATGCTTATTAAAGTTACGCAGGATCAATTTAGAGCGAGATCTGGAGATAAAGAAAGGCATGAATCAACAGCACCTGAATGGATAAATGAGGCCATTGCTTCATTTATTATTGATAATTTTACAAAATTAAACTTTATTTCTGAAAAAGCACCTAAGCTACAAAAATATCCGTGTGCTGCTTTATTAGGATCTACTGCTCCAAATATGGAGGATAGATTGGGATTTTTAGTCTCACTTATCAACAATAGAGATTTGGAAATTAAAACTCTATATCTACTAACTGGAACTAGATCCGTTGACTCAAGCAAGTATAGAGATGGTTCTGCTGAGTACATTGAAGCAGTGAAAGAAAAATTTAGCGTAGATGTAGTTACAGAAAAAGAATTGATACAAGACGTTTATGATAGAATATGCAAAGCTGACCCTAAGTGCAGTGAAATAAAATTAACACTTATAAATGCAGTAAAGGATGTAGGTCGAGCTAATACACTAGACACACTTATTGCATTCAAAGATTATGCAAAAAATTGTGAAAGGGTTCTTTATATTTCTATTGCACCATTCATAGTGTACCAAAATGAGGTCATAGCTAAGTTTGCAAAAAATCATTTCCAACATGAATACGAAACCATTGGAAAAAAAGCCAACATAACTATAGATTTGCCTAAAGTTAAAATAGCTCATTACTTAATCATGTCATTTGCAGAAGCATTATATGGAGCAAGAACCAGAATTAAGGAGTCGTTAAATTTAGAAAACGAAATCCAAAAAGATGAATTATGAATTAAAGTATTTTTTAAAATAATAGACTCTTTACAAGCTTTTTTATATATGTTGTCTACGCCTATATTTTTTTTATATTCCATAAATAGCCAAAGCAACACATTGAGCTAGGCAAAACTTTGAACTTAAAGGTTTAAAAATAATTGATTTGTATATGTTTATAAAGAGATAATTAGCTAATAGATTATTTAAGATTATGTTGATGAGTATTTACATTAACCCTTGAAAATTTACAAAATGTATGTCTATAATGTGAATTATCAAATGATCCTTAACTCAATGCATTACTTTTTAAGTTTAACAAGACTTGAAAGAATTAACTTTTTTTTGTTTGGTTTTGCAATTTTTTGCATTACTTTGAGTTTTATCTTTAACATTCAAAGTAATATTTCCTCTAGTATAATAAAGCCCATAAGTATTGAGATTCCTTTTAGTCAAATCAATTATAATGAAGATCTAGATGAAGAGTCGGAAAATGCTATTGAAACAATATCTGATGCACAATTCTTAAGTAATGAATATTCATATACTGTACAGAAAGGGGACAGCCTAATAAAAATACTCTCTGAAATAGGATTCAATTCATCTAATGTATATTCCATATCAACGCAAATCAACAAATTATATGATGTTTCGAATATTTATGTTGGACAAGATATAAAATTTTTATTTAGTTCTAAAGACGGTGGTAAAATTAAAATTGGTGATTTACCAGATAATTTTACTATCCATATAGACAGTAAAATTATTGATGGGATTTATAATCCAAGCAAAAATAATTATGATTTAAAACTTTTAAAGCAAACTATCAATAGTAGATCGAAACTGGTAAAAGGTTATGCTAGAGAAGGTTTATATAATAGCGCTGTATCTCAAGGTGCATCCCCTGGAATTGTCATGGAATATATAAAAATGTTAAGTGATGAAGTTAACTTTAAAAGGGATGTTAAGACTGATAGTGAATTTAAAATACTATTTGATTATAATGAAACTTCTGAAGGCAAAAAAGTTAGCAACGGAAACATATTGTATGCATATTTATCAATCAACAATAAAAAATATGAAATATACCAATATAAAGACAGCAAAGGAAATATTAGCTATTATTATGGGGATGGAAGAAATTTAAAGAGCGCGTTGCTAAGTAAACCCATTAAAAACGCTCGTATATCTTCGGGTTTTGGAATGAGAATTCACCCCATTTCAAAACGCAGAACATTACATAAAGGGGTCGACTATGCTGCAAGAACAGGTACACCTATTTTGGCAGCAGGCAATGGTGTAGTTCAGGTCGTAAGATATGGAGCAGGATATGGCAAATATCTGGCAATAAAACATAACCATAGATACTCAACCTTGTATGCTCACATGAGTAAATTTAAGCCTGGAATTAAAAGAGGGATTGCTGTAAAACAAGGGCAAGTTATTGGATATGTTGGCAGTACCGGCAACTCAACAGGGGCTCATTTGCATTATGAAATTAGGCAGTATGGAAAACCAATCAATCCTATAAAAGTAAAACCTCTAATTTCAAACCCTCTTGCGGGTGAAAAACTAGTTGCCTTCAATAATCAAAAAAAGAGAATTAATGGCACCCTGCATAAAGAAAATAAAATTATGCTAGCAAAAAACAACTCTAGTCAAAAGTAATGGAATAAAATGAAAAATAATTTTTGCAATTTTTTTATATTTTTTTTATTGTGTTTTTTAGTGGCGTGTAATTCGGTTCACACCCCCGCTATTATTGAAAACAATCAATCCATATATTTTGGTAAAAATGAAAAATATCGCTTCGTTAAAAGTCAAACGGCTCAATCAGTTAGTGAAATCGCCCAAGAATATCACGTGCCAATTAAAGAAATCAAGCGGCTAAACTCATTAAATTCTTATGATAATATTAAACCTGGAACAATTATAAAAGTACCAATAGGTAATTACTATTTGATAAAATCAAATGATACTCTTGAAAGCATTGCTAGAATTCATGACATTGATCTTAATTTACTTGCTAAAAATAATGGCTTGTTAGTAGACTCAGAAATATATGCTGGAGACCACATCACAATTCCAGAATTTACCAATGGCTTTGTTGAAAATGATGGATATAAGCATGTAAGTTTTGATTCTTCTGCTGTGCAGAATGAGGAAAATCATGAAGAAATACAAAATAACGATCAAATTGATGCAAATCAAAAAAAGGATGATGATTTAAACGTATTGACCGCAAAAAACAATGTTCTTGTAGCGCCAAAATCGAAAATCGAAAATGAGTTTTTTAAAAATCAATACCCTATAAATTCCAAAGATTTTACATGGCCAATTAATGGTCATGTAATAAAAACCTATGGAGATCATAACGGAAAATTTAATGAGGGGATTAATATAATTGCAGAAAAAGGCGCTCCTGTGAAAGCTGCATCAAGAGGCGAAGTAGTTTATTTAGGTAATCAACAAGGATATGGAAATTTGCTTATAATTAGACATAACAATGGATATATGACTGCTTATTCTAATTTAGATAAATTTTTAGTTAAAAAAGGACAGATAGTTAATAAAAGTACTCAAATCGCTACTGTTGGTAATTCAGCAAATTTAGATAGACCCCAGTTGCAATTTTCAATGAAAAAAGGTAATAATACCATTAACCCTGATGGATAAAGTATAAATTACATCTAATGAAGAACAAATTCTATATCACCACCCCTATTTACTATGTAAATGACAAGCCTCATATAGGACATGCCTATACCAATATAGCATCTGATGTAATAGCAAGGTTTAAGAGTTTAGATGGATATGAGGTAAAATTTTTAACCGGTACTGATGAACATGGTCAAAAAGTTGAAAAGTCTGCACACAAAAATTCGATTAATACTCAAGAATACGTGGATAAGATCGCTCAAAATTTTATAAATTTAACTAAAGATTTAAATTTATCTAATGATGATTTTATCAGAACAACAGAAAAAAGGCATAAAAGCTTTGTGCAAAATATATGGCAAAAATTAATAAATAATAATCAAATTTATTTAGGTAAATACTCCGGATGGTATTCTATTAGAGACGAAGCCTACTTTTTAGAATCTGAATTAGTTGATGGAAAAGCTCCTTCAGGTGCACCAGTGGAATGGATTGAAGAGCCTAGTTATTTTTTTAAATTAGCATCTTTACAGCAAAAATTATTGGATTTTTATAATGATAATCCAGATTTTATTCAGCCTGAAAGTAGAAAAAATGAAGTGATTTCCTTTGTGAAGTCTGGATTGAAAGACCTTTCTGTTTCAAGAACATCTTTTAAATGGGGAATAAAAGTACCAAACGACGATAATCACGTTATATACGTATGGCTTGATGCACTATTTAATTATATCTCTGCATTAAATGATACAGATGTATCGTTTTGGCCAGCTACTTTACACGTTGTTGGTAAGGATATACTGAGATTTCACGCAGTATATTGGCCAGCATTTCTTATGGCTGCAAATTTACCAATGCCAAAACAAATTTTTGCACACGGTTGGTGGACTAATAACGGTGAGAAAATATCAAAATCTACAGGAAATGTTATTGATCCTTATGATATTATTGAAAAATATAATCTAGATTATTTTAGATACTATTTAATAAGGGAAATAACTTTTGGAAACGATGGAAATTTCTCAGAAGATAGTTTTATAGAAAGAATAAATTCTGAATTAGTTAATAAAATTGGAAACCTAATTTTTAGAACAGTAAATTTAATATATAAAAATTGTGAGCAAAAAATTCCTACGCCTGATGAACTTCATGAAAAGGATACCAAATTATTAAATGACTCTTATGGGGCTATATCAGAAATAAGAAATTGTATTGACAATCAATCTTTAAAACAAGCATTGGAACAAATTATTATATTATCAAATAGCGCTAATGTATATATAGATGAGGAAGCTCCTTGGAAGCTGAAATCCACAGATCTAAAAAGAATGTGCACGGTATTATATGTTATATCTGAAGCTATAAGAATTATCGCTATATTACTTCAGCCATTTATCCCAGATACTGCCAAAAATATACTTGATTATTTTAGCATCAAACAAAGAAGCCTTGATGTTCTTTCAAAATCATACTCAATTAATTCTGGAATAGTTTTAAACAAACCAGAGATTTTTTTTAAAAAAATTGAAATAGATAAAATCAATGAATCTTGATCATTTAAAAAAGAAATTATTCTATCAGAGTGCACATAGAGGGTGCAAGGAGTTAGATATAATTTTAGGCAGCTTTGCTGAAAATTTTTTGATGAATTTAGAATATGAATCAATTAAATTATATGAAAAATTGCTTCAAGCCCCAGATAATGATATATATAATTGGATAATAGAAAAAACTCCTCCTCCTAAGCAATATGACACTAAGCTTTTGAAACGTATTATTTCGTTCAATAAGAAAAAGCATGAAATATCCTTATAAATTATTTTTATCTGTCGGAGAGGCATCTGGTGATATTTTAGCTATCAATCTCATGAAGGATTTAAAGGCGAACCCTGAGTGCAAATTTAAATTTTATGGAATAGCAGGCGAAAGAATGATTAAAGAAGGGGATATTACAAGTATTTTTCCTAGCAAAGAATTATCAATAACGGGTTATTTAGAAATTTTACCAAAGATATTTAAAATTTTATTTCGACTATTTCAAACAATTTTTTTTATAAAAAAATTAAAGCCAGATTTAATCATTACTATTGATTCACCAGGATTTAACTTTCCATTGGTAAAGCTAATAAAAAAGTTTTTAAAATTAAATATACCAATAATTCATTATGTAGCTCCTACAGTTTGGGCATATAAACCAGAGCGTGCTCAGAAGTGTGCAAAATTATTTAATCACATGTTGGTAATCTTTCCATTTGAAAAAAAATATTTTGATAAAGCGGGTTTAAAATGCAGTTATGTTGGTAATCCAACAATTGAAAATGGTTCTAGTTTTAGTCAGGTAGACAAGTATAGTATAAGAAAAAAATATAATTTAGCCGGTAAAAAAATTATAACGATAATTCCAGGAAGTAGAAACAATGAACTAAAATATCACCTTCCTATATTGCAACAATATATGGATGAACTTAGCAAAAGATATAAAGATATATTTTTTATAGTACCCACTCTAGAGCATTTAGAAAAAACAATTAAAAAGCATTTAAACTGTAATAATTTAATCATTGCCAAAAATGATATAGATAAAAATAGTTTAATTAATATAAGTGATTTAATTTTATGTAAATCAGGAACGAGTGTTTTGGAATCTATTACAAAAAAAATACCAATTATTGTTTTTTATAAAATGAATAGGCTTACTGCTTATCTAATTAGAAAAAAACTTAAAATTCAATATATTACCATTTGCAATATAGTAATGAACAAAATGATTATTCCAGAATTACTTCAGGAAAATTTTAATTTACAAAATCTCCTACTTGAGTCTGACATACTTATTAACAAAAAAGAAAACAAATCAGAACAATTAGATGATTTTGATTTGTTTTTAGCAAGATTTAATTCATCAAAAATAGAGAAACAAAAAGCATCGGAAATTATATTAAAGTATTTGAAATAATAATGTGTTGCGCAACAAATTTTACTACTATCAAAGTAATTAAAACCATAATCATGTTTGCTAAAAATAAATCCTTTTTTCAACGTGCCACTAGCCTCTTGATTTACTTACCCTATTAGAGTATTTTCAACCGTTAACTAATTTGTACAATATAAATAACCGCTTAATCACTTTGCACAAGATGTTATATTCTCAATTTTCACCTCAAGCACTCTTTGCTAAAATGACTATAAATAACGATTTTGTTGCAAAGAAACATCAAAAAATTAATTCTTATATTTATGATCAATTAATAAAATTTCTTTCTAACTCAGAGATTGATTTTTCCTATGGCCAGCCGCCTAATAATGCGTTGATCCCATTTTTTAGCAAATTATCTACTGAAAATTATGATAATGACATTAGATTATCATAATTTTTTATCAAAATCCTTAAACTATTTATTCAAGCTCTTGAAGAGAAAGATGATAAAGAAGGATTTAAATCCCTTATAAGGGATTTATTTAAAATAATCGGTGACAAATCTTTACTATGTCGAGATATAAAATGGTTTTTTAAAGACCAGTTTCATAATGACTACAATAGTTTTGGTGAGATAGCTGATATTATACAATCTCCACATGAATTTTGGGAATTTAAATATAAAAACATTGCTTTTTTAGACGCTAAAAGCAACTATTCATCAAGTAAAACACCCTCTATTATGCATCATTTGCATAATATAACAGGAGAAGATAAAAGAGAAATTAGTGATAATGATTTTGAGAATATAAAAGCAACTCATGATCTATTGAAAACAAAATCAGCATATGATTGGCAACACATAGTATGGACTAACAATAAAGTATTAATGCCAAATTCCCTTAAAAAACTTGCATATATAGGGGTGCAAGTGAATGAATTAGATCACTATAAATATAGCTTGCCCAAATATAACCTTGTACAGAAAAATATAGCTATTTCAGATGTTGGTAAGGCAGTAGATATAGCAAAATTATCAGTGATTTATAAATTTGGTGGAGTTTACGCAGATTTAAATGATAAATTTTTTAAAATTTTAGATGCAGAAATATGCAATTTTAATTTTCTCGCAACTTCCCTAACTGACTCATATGAAGTTGAAAATTTCTTCTTTACTGCCTCTAAAAAACACCCAATATTACGTACCTGCCTAAATGATATAGAGCGAAACTTATCATTAGAAACTGCACCATCTTGGCTGCATTCATACTATGAAGGTAATAACTACTTGCGATGGAGCTACTGATTTGTTTACATATAGACCATTTATGTGGTCTATATATAAGGCTGGTCATAGAAACGGCAATATAGATGCAGTATATCCACCAAGCAAAGCAAGCAACATAGAGTTTCCAGAAGGTCTTTTTATTTATAACACCACTTTGGATTTTATTTTAAATGCAATACATACCTTACTATATGATAGTAGCTCTCAATTTATTGAATCTTGTATAAAAGATGAGGAATATGAAGAAAGTGATTATAACTTAGGAATGAGAGACAATTTATTGTATTCTTGTATGGCACATTATCCGTTTGAGAATAAACTTCTTATTGATGAAGATGGAAGTTATAGCGGTTCTTAGACTACAGTAGTCTAATTAAATGGCACTGCTGCAAATAGGAATAAAAAGTTAAAAAGTTCTAAAATATAGATCTAGATAGTATTTATAAAGCTTGTCCTAAATCTTCAATTAGCTCCCCTAATTTTTGAATACCCTCTATAATGTGTTCTGAGTTACAATAGGTGAAATTTAAACGCATCGTATTTCTAGCTTTTAATTTTTTATCACTAGAAAACACTTCTCCTGGCATAAAAGCTACCCCATATTTCTTCAGTGAAATATTAAGAAGTTGACAAGTATCGATGTCATTCTCCAGCTCCACCCAAATAAACATACCATTATTTGGTACTTTATATCGCGTGTTTTGTGGAAAATATTTTCTTAATGCCCCAATCATCACATCTCTTTGAGCTTTATATTTTATCCGCAATTTATCTAGATGGTCATTTAGCTGATTTTGAGCTAAAAAGTCCGCAAGAATTCTTTGTGAGAAAGTTGCTGTATTTAAGTCTGTGGCTTCCTTTATTATATTTAATTTATCTATTAAATTCTCAGGCACAATCATCCAACCTACTTTAAGTGAAGGCATTAAGATTTTGGAAAAAGTGCTAATATAAAATACCCAATCAGAATTGATTGACCTCAAAGGAAGCGTTGGTTTTTCATAATATAAAAATCCATATGGATCATCTTCTATAATTGGAATTTTATATTTTTTGGCCAATGCAACCAATTTTAATCGAGCAGTAAATGGCATATTTATCGCAAGTGGATTATGACCATCAGCAATTATATATATAAATTTTGGCCTAATCCCCGCTTTAAGGTGTAGCTCCAACTCATCAATATCAATTCCAGAATCTCTTGTATTAACAGTAATGACATCCAATTCAAATGGCTTAATTGCTAGCATAAAACCTGGATAAATTAGTTTTTCAACAATAATTTTATCTTTATGATTTAAAAACAGTTTTGCCAATAAACTAATCCCCTCCTGCCCTCCAGTTGTTAAAAAAACTTGTTCCTCTCTACAAGACACACCCCTTTCCTTCATAATTGAAACTATTTGTCTTTTAAACTTCTTCGATGGAGGTGCATATTGAAAATTACTACTATCTTCGTGCAAACAATTTATTATTGATTTCTCTAAAGCAGATATAGGAAATAACTGAGAAGATGGCAATCCTAGTGCAAATGATATTTTAATACGACCTTTTTCTGCTTCAAGCATTTGCCTAATAACATTTTGTTTTGGATTTAGAACCCAGCTAGCATACTTATCTTCATAAAAAAACTTACTATCTGACATATCAATTAACTAGACTTCTATTTTTCTTTAATATCCTAATTAAGTCAATTGCTATATAAATTGCAATGCTAGCATAAATATGTAATTTAGATTTTAGTAATTTTAACATTTTTCCATGTTTAACTTAATTAATTTATTTAGTCCAATTAGTGCTAATTCTGGGATTGTAACCTCAAGTAATTTATCATCTTTATATAATTCACTAAACCCTCCCGTACCTATTATTAAGAAATTTTACAGAGGCTAATAGTGTTGTCGTTTTACCTGCGCCTGGCATTCCTTCAACTGCTATACAAAGGCCTTGGGTCATTTTGCTAAAAATTTATAAATTGAAGTATTTGAGGTGGATAAATAGTATATTTATCCAAATCTTCATATGATACCCATTTTGCTACTCTATTATTACTTTGTTCTTTTACTGGGATAGCATCCACTTCATATAACGCTTTATCCGCAAGTGTTATAGCGTACAAATATACAATTTCATGTTTTGGCTGATTATTAAAGATAAATATATTTTCAAAGTTTCCGAGTAAATTTAAGTTAGATACTTTAGTATTTATTTCTTCATTTACTTCTCTTATCATTGCTTGCTTACTTGTTTCGCCAAATTCTATTTCACCACCTATAGGTCTGAGAAAACATAAATTTTTTCCTGGATCTTTCATCTGATCAAATAAAAATTTATTACCATCCCTAATTAAACCCAGAGCAATTATTCTAATATTTTGATTCATATTTATTAACAGCAGTTATAAAGTTATTATTCATTAACAATTCCAATAATGTTGGAAGATTTATATTTTTTTAGCATTATATTAAAAAGTAGAACTGAGACAATAAATAAACCTAATAAAGCTAACAAAGCTGTGATAAAAGCCAAATAATTTGAATCTTCTATAGCTTTCATAGGCAAGATAGTTACAACCCATACAGGAGTCAAATATAATAAATACCTAGGTCTCCCTGAAACTATTTTATCGGTAGGATAGCGCGAAAGATGTAAGGTAGACTCTATGATAAAATGAGATAAATAACTTCCCCTTTCCATTATAAAACTAAAAGATTCTGCAATTTAAATACCGCGACAAAAGCTATTAAGACCGTAATGAGTGATATTATCATTTTAATAACCATTACATAATCAGTTAAAAATCCTGCTATAATTACATTGATAATCCCTTGGATAATATCGCCAAAAGCTATAGGATTTGAAGCAGATATTGCAGTTAGAATTAGAGGGTGTCTAGGAATACCAAGATAAGTTTCAAAAGATCCATTTTCTATATTTATTGCTAAATTCTTTAATCCACCAGAACAAAAATTAATCACTCCCCATGAAGTATTTACTAACCCCAGCAACGCCAAAACATAAGGAAAAAACTCTTGATTGTGAGATTTTCCAGCAAACAACATCAGCCATAAAGCGTATAAAACGATGGTATTATTGATCACCATACGACTACAGCAATTATGGAATTTTATCTTACATAATTGAAAATAATGAGCTAAATGCTTAGCTAATTTTCTAGACCCTATAACAAGGTAGTTAGGTATTTGTCGCACCGGATCAAATCCTCATAAAAATTATTTTTCTAAAACAACGTCTAAGCTTTAAAAGTCTCAAGCGTTTGCGCAAGATTAATAATAAATAAATATAGTGTCAATTCAAATATATAGTGCCTGGATAAAAACCCCCTCTTTTTAGAAATTTAAAATTTTCTATCGCAAAAAATTTGACTAAAAAATTTA
>CAJQNX010000041.1 GCA_905479795.1 uncultured Candidatus Midichloriaceae bacterium
AAAGTTGGTAACTGAAAGAGCATATAGCTTGACTCAGGCAGCTAAAAGTCTTGGTGTAAGTGTAGATTCAATTAGTAAATGGAAAAAGAGGTTAGAAGAAACATCATCTGCAAGTATAGCGTTTCCAGGGAATGGGAATATGAATGCTATAGATAAGGAAAAAAGGATTTTAGAGAAGGAGATAAAAAAATTACAAATAGAACGAGATATATTAAAAAAGGCGCTAGCATATTTTGCAAATCCACAAAGGTAAAGTATGCATTTATAGATAGCCACAGTGGTAATTACAAAATTAACGATTTATGTAGAGCGTTAGAAGTAAAAGAAAATGGCTATTACGATTGGTGTAAAAGAAAAATAAATAAAAAAAGAGATATGAAAATAATAGAAAAAATAAAAAATATTCATAAATCATCAAGAATGACATATGGGTATCGTAGGGTGCATGTGGAACTCAAAGAAAACATGGAAGATATAAATCATAAAAAAGTAGCCAGGTTGATGAGGGAAAATAATATTTTTTCTAAAAGAAGGATTAAATTTAAAGTTACAACAAAAGCAGCTAAAAAGGCTGTTAATATAGATAATGTATTGAATAGAAACTTTGTTACAAATGCTCCTAATAAGGTATGGGTATCTGATATCACCTACATCAAAACGAAACAAAGATGGGTTTATTTATGCATTATCATAGATCTTTTTTCTAGAAGAATAGTTGGCTGGGAATGTAGTGATAGAATTAATAACGAATTAGTCCTACACACATTTTTAAAGGCATATTGGCAGAGAAAGCCACAAAAAGGATTGATGTTTCATTCTGATAGAGGTTCACAATATACATCTAATGATCTTAAAAAAGTTTTAAGAAATTTAGAGGTGACACAAAGTCTTTCAAGGAAAGCAAATTGTCTTGATAACGCAGTTGCTGAATCTTGCTTCCATACTATAAAACAAGAGCTTGGTAGAAGTTTTGCCTCAAGAGATGTTGCCAATTCTATGATATTTGAGTACATTGAAGCCTGCTATAATTCTATAAGAGGTATTCTTTTTTAAATTATTATTTCACCTAATAATTTTAAGATATTACACTGTAAAAAGTTGCTTAACTTTTCCTCCATGTTTGGAGATTAACTTTAAATGATAACTTTATATTATCAATAAGGAAATCGAAGAAGTCATCCCTGAATGCAAAATAATTATTGATAACAAATTTAATGTTTAATATTTTTGGGCAGCCAAAACAAGGTAAAATGATCATTACTTATTTTAAATAAAAAGAATTTTAGAAGTGCTAAAAGCAATGCACATTGCCTAAAATATATGAAGACAATTGAGAATATTAAGCTGTAATAAAGTTGATTTTATATAACAATAGCTTCTCAAAATTCAGTCAATTAGATATATAGAATGCCCTTGGCAACTAAAGGGCCTCACATTCTTGTTCTCACGCAATTTATCTTAGCTTTATACCCCTTATATAAATAGATCAGATCAAGCAACAAATTGAATGACTGCTATAGGAGCGCAATCTCCTTTTCTATAGCCAGCTTTGATGACTCTAGTATAACCACCATTCCTTTCTTTAAATCTAGGTGACAACACATTGATAATTTTATCTGTTTCTTTCAAGCTCCCACCTAATTTTGATATCAACTTTCTTCTAGAATTCAGTGAATTATCTTTTCCTGCAGTTATTAACTTCTCAACTACACTTCGCAAGCTTTTTGCTTTTGGTAGTGTAGTGGTTATTTGCTCGCAATTTATCAAGGATTTGCATAAGTTTCTTAATAAACTTGTTCTATGAGCAGTTCTTCTAGAGAATTTTCTTTTATTTCTTTTGTGTATCATATCAAAAATACATTAATTATTTTCACCAAGGTAGTCCTCAATTAGCTCCTCAATATTTTCAGGGGGCCAATTTTCAATTTCCATACCAAATTTTAAGCTCATTTCCACAAGCAATTCTTTAATTTCATTCAAAGATTTTTTACCAAAATTTGGTGTTTTTAACATTTGAGCTTCAGTTTTTACTACTAAATCACCAATATATACTATATTATCATTTTTTAAACAATTTTGTGAACGAACAGATAGTTCCAGATCACTCACTTTTTTAAGTAAATTTATATCAAATGGGATTTTTTTCTCTTTAGGCTTTTCAACCTCTTCTACTTCTTTGAAATTTATAAATACCTGTAATTGTTCTTGAAAAATTTTAGCTGCAAGTGCAAGCGCAAGATCAGCCTTAATGGATCCATTAGTTTCAACTTTTAAAGATAATTTATCATATTCAGTTTTAGAACCAACCCTGCTGTTAGAAATCTTAAATGAGCATTTAGCAACTGGTGAGAATATTGAGTCTATCGCAATAAAGTCACTTCCATAGTCTAACTCACTGTGCTCACTTGCAGTTTTGTATCCCTTGTTAGAAGTTATTATAAACTCCATATTTAATTTTATATCCTTAGTGGTATTACAAATTACTAGATCTGGATTCACAATCTCAAAATCATCTATGGTATTAATCATACCTGCAGTAATTGGTCCTTTCTTTGATGCATTTAAAGTAAGTTTTTTGTTACTAAACCCTGCATTACCTTTAATTATAACCGATTTAAGATTTAGAATGATTTCAACAACATCCTCTTTAACATTTTCAATGGTTGAATATTCATGCTCGACCCCTGATATTTTTACAGCGCAAATTGCGGTACCTTGTAGTGATGACAATAATATTCTTCTTAAAGAGTTACCTAAAGTAATACCAAAACCTTTCTCAAGAGGCTCAATATGAAATATAGAAGAATTCTCTTCAACCTCCTCAATACTGTAATTGGCTGGTTTAATTAAACTAACCCAATTTGACGATATATTAGCTTTCTGTATCTCTTCGTGCATCTATAATACCTATTAATTAATACTTAAACTCTTCTTTTCTTAGGCGGTCTAACACCATTGTGCGGAATTGGAGTGATGTCTTTTATTGTAGTGACATTAAGTCCTGAAGATATTAAACCTCTAACCGCAGAATCCCTGCCATTTCCAGGGCCTTGAATCTTTACTGAAATTGTTTTCATACCAAACTCAGTCGCCTTTTTTGCAGCAACTTCAGCTGTAACTTGTGCAGCATATGGAGTTGATTTACGAGATCCTTTAAAACCGTTGCACCCCGCGGAAGACCAAGCAATAACAGCACCTTGTATGTCAGAAATAGTAACTATCGTATTATTAAATGTTGCAGAAATATGTGCAATCCCAATAATAACGCTTCTTTTTTTCTTATTAGTTGTTTTTTTATTCATACTCAGTACTTTTTCTTCTTTAGTTATTGTTATTTAGTTACCTTTTTCTTTCCAGCAATTGCAACAGCTTTACCTCTTCTTGTGCGTGCATTTGTGTGAGTTCTCTGCCCTCTTGTGGGTAACTTTCTTATATGTCTAATTCCTCTATATGCCTTCATATCAATTAGATTTTTGACATTCAGAGATACTTCCATCCTCAAATCACCTTCTACAGAGTATGAGGAATCAATTGCTTCTCTTATCCTTCTAACTTCATCATCAGATAATCTCGAAACTGGAATGCTTTTATCTATGTTGGCTTTTTCGCATATCTGCTTAGATCTATATAGACCTATTCCATATATGTATGTCAGTGCTATACCGACTTTTTTGGCTGTTGGAATATTAACGCCTGCTATACGTGCCACGAAAACCTCTTTTCAATAAATTTTGTAGTTTAATGCTAAGGATTCTATATAATTTAATCATTAAGTCAAGTGTGTAAGTGAATTTATTTATGACATAGAGGGTATTGAAAGATATTATAATCATATTTATTTTCAAAATTGAATATTTTTTAAGTTATATTATAAAAATTAATAGAAAATTTGAACCTATAAAGTATTGCATTAATGCACATCTTCTTCATTATAGATCATCTATATCTTTAAACAACTCCTGCGAAGAAATTGTTATTTCATCTAAATTAAGCGTATCGCCTTTCTCTCCCTTATTAAACTCATTATTTCCATCATCTTCTTTATTAGGCGCATTACAACGAGACTTCAAATCTTCATATTCATCCCTCTTATCTGGAGTTTTTGCTACATAAGCAACATAATCAATATATTTCGGATTTGGTGTCTTTTTTTGGGCAAATGTCCCTTTATCAGTAGTAATTTCACATTCTCCATTCTTAGTAAAAGATATAATGAATTCTTTCTTGCTTGATTGAGCCTCTTCTTTCTTTGTATCTTCTAGGTCAAGATTGCTAAATTTTGAAGTGAGTAAAATATTATTTTTTCCAGAGGGATTTTTTCCTTTTGTCGGCGCGCCTGGCTCCACAATATTAATTCCATCTCTGGGAGTGCTTGTCGCAGTACTTACTCCAGATTTTCCCCCATCTTTGCTTACCTTGTTTAAATTTAACTTCATCGGATGATTTTCGACATCATCAATTGTATTCTCTAAATTTTCTATCTTAAAATCATTGCTTAATGGGGGCAAATAACTCCCTTTCTCTGAGGGCATTTTATTTCCATTACTATGTTTTATCTCATCATTCTCTCCACCTTTATCTAATAATGGAACTTCAAGCTCGCTTATAATACTCTTTTTCTTATCTTCAGACCAATCTTTTAATATTTCGCCAATTTTATCAAATATTAAGGATATAAAACTAAAGCATGACGCGCCCTCTTCTTTCTCTTCTTCATTTAAATCTTGAATAAATGAGATATCGTCATTACTAATATGCGCAATTGGTTCCCCTATGGTTCTTACATTTTCTGTTGTTTGCTGATTTGAAGTAGAATCAGTAGCGAGTGGCTCTACTTCATAAAGCTCCCGCATACCATCTTCATTTACCACCCCTCTACTATTATTATCCGAAACATTTTCCTCCTCTTTTTTCACATCAGCACTATTATCTAAAAATACATCAATACCTGAGATATTATAGATTAATCTACCAATGCCATTGCCTTGATACACTAAATAGTATTCATAAATAGAATCAAACGACACCGTTGATAATAGCTTATAGGCATCCTCCACAGAGTAAATATTTTCATATAGCGCATTAATAAGTTCTTGAAAAAATGGTTGTCTTACAGCATCAAGCCCTAAATTTGCGATAAAAATTGTACCTATATGCTTTTTCACAGGATCAAATTCTACTTTACCACTATAGGACCCCAAGAAAATACCAAATCCTCCAGGAGGTTGTGGAGGAGCTCCACCCCCATCTATATAACTGTCATTATATTTCTTTGAATAAAAATTGATACCGGCATTCTTTATAATTAAAAAAAGGCGAACTATTGGGTTAACCAAAGGCTCTTCTGATTCCACGCATACTGGATTAGCGTATTCTTTGAATTTTCTACCTAATATTTCTGATAATATATATGGCGTCGTTTCTTGAAAAGATATGTTTCTGTTATAGAGAAAAGGTATAGTACAATGTTGATACACATAAGGAATCAATTCCATAAATTTATCATTTGAAGTGCATATCTCATCCGCTTTTTCATATATTACTAAAGCCGTGCTCTCCTTAGTTTTCTGCGATATGGGCTTTAGCAACTTCACAAATATTGAGTTTGTTACCACAGGCGTGTAATTGAATTTACCTTGCTCTTGGTATATAACTAAATTCTCAGAAGGTTTAGAATCAATATTTTCAACTTTACTAGCTATAACCTCATCTTCAGAAACCTTTTCAACTGCTTGAGGTTTTTTATCTAATTGATTTTTTTGTATAAATTCATCAAGTTTCCGAGCAATTTCATTTACCGCTTTACTCTGCTTCAATCCTTTTACTCTTTGTTTTTCCTCTACAATATAATCAACTTTTTTAATAATTTTTTTTAACCTTGTTTTGAAGTCGCCTTGAGTACTTAGAGATATTGGCTTTGTTAAAGTAGATTCAACATCTGGCATAGATTGTGTTACCTCAACATCCGCAATATCAGACTCAACTGTAAGCTCAACACTTGCTACAGGCTTTACTGCAATGCTCGTAATATCAAATTCACTATTATTTTTACAGTTAAATGGTAAAAAGCTTGAGTTAGTAATTTTTACATTATCTTCATTATACTGTGGTCCGCTATCAATAATATTATTATGATATTCAAAAAAAATTTCAAAAGTATACTTGATATTAACTAGCTGTAATTCAATAAAGT
>CAJQNX010000042.1 GCA_905479795.1 uncultured Candidatus Midichloriaceae bacterium
ATAGAGTTGTTGCTCAATAGTTTTTGGATATTTAGCTATTGAGCTCCCTTTTAAAGTTTGTTTTTTGTAACAAAACTTCTATCTATAATATCTCTTTCATTTAATCTTGATGATGATTTAGAAGGTAGATTTAATAAGTTCATACATAGTTTTACCAATATCCGCTGGGGACATTGAAACGGTAATGCCTGCACTTTTCATAGCTTCAATTTTTGCTTCCGCTGTGTCATCGCCTCCAGAAACTATAGCGCCAGCGTGACCCATTCTTTTTCCAGGGGGAGCAGTTTTACCTGCAATAAATCCAACAGTTGGTTTTTTGATTTTGTAACTTTTAATAAATTCTGCTGCTTCTATTTCAGCAGCTCCGCCAATTTCGCCAATAACTATTATTGCTGAGGTCTCATCATCATGAAGAAACATTTCTAAAGCGTCTATAAAATTAGTGCCATTGATAGGGTCGCCACCAATCCCAATACATGTAGATTGACCAAGACCAAGAATAGATGTCTGATGAACTGCTTCGTAAGTTAATGTTCCAGATTTTGAAATAATTCCAATATTACCTTTTTTATGAATATAACCTGGCATAATTCCTATTTTGCATTCACCTGGGGTTATAATTCCAGGGCAATTAGGTCCAATAAGCCTAGTCTTAGAATTTTCTAAAGCTTTTTTAACCTTTAACATATCAAGAACTGGAATGCCCTCTGTAATACATACAACAAGCTCAAGTTTTGCATCAATGGCTTCTAAGATCGAATCTGCAGCAAACGGTGGCGGCACGTATATTACTGATGCATTTGCATCAGTTTTATGGGCAGCTTCTTCAACAGTATTAAAGACAGGAAGTCCTAAATGTGTGTTTCCTCCTTTGCCTGGAGTTACTCCACCAACCATTTTTGTGCCGTATTCAATGGCTTGTTCAGAATGAAAAGTGCCTTGGGAACCTGTAAAACCTTGACAGATAACTTTAGTTTGTGAATTTATTAAAATCGACATATCTACTCCTTAATTTAACTTACTGCGCTTACAATTTTTTTAGCAGCATCTTCTAAATCATTTGCTGCCTCAAGTTTTAAACCTGATTCTTTCAATATTTTTTTACCCATTTCGGAGTTTGTCCCTTCAAGCCTCACAACAACTGGAACACTTATTTTTACTTCTTTTGCTGCTGTAACAATTCCATTTGCAATAATGTCGCATTTCATAATGCCACCAAAAATATTAACCAATATTCCTTTGACACTATTGTCAGACAATATAATTTTAAATGCCTCTGTTACTTTTTCTGTGGTAGCTCCGCCACCTACATCAAGAAAATTTGCAGGTTCTTTTCCGTATAGTTTAATGATATCCATAGTTGCCATAGCAAGACCAGCTCCATTGACCATACACCCGATTGAACCATCCATTTTTACATAGCTTAAGTCATATTTTCTGGCTTCCACTTCTTGTGAATCTTCTTCAGCTATATCTCTCATTTTTTCGATTTCAGGATGCTTGTATAATGCGTTATCATCAAAATTAAATTTAGCATCTAGGGGGATAAATTTAGAATCATTAGTTTCAATCAATGGATTGATCTCTATTTGGCTAGCATCTGTATCAATAAACGAGTTATACAAAGCTCTAACAACTTTTGCAAAATTCTTAAGTTGCACTTTATCTAATCTCATTCCAAAGCCCAGTTTAGCTATATGAAAATTTTGCAATCCTATAGTATAATCAACAGTAACTGCTATGATTTTTTCAGGACTATTTTTTGCAACTTCTTCAATATCCATCCCACCTTCAGTTGATGCTGCAATGGTAATGCAATTATTGTTTCTATCTAAAACAACAGAAACGTAATACTCTTTTTTTATATCACTACCAGCTTCAACGTAAATTTTACTAACTATTTTTCCTTCAGCTCCTGTTTGGGGTGTAACCAGCTTCATTCCTATCATATTAGAAGCTATATCTCTTACCTCATCAAGTGTTTTAGCAAGCTTAACTCCACCAGCCTTACCTCTTCCACCAGCATGTACTTGAGCTTTTAATACCCAAACTTTAGATTTTATCTTTGATGCTGCTTCAACAGCTTCATCGGCATTTAATGCTAATATACCTTCAGGTAATTCAAGACCATATTTTTTCAAAATCTCTTTTGCCTGGTACTCGTGAATATTCATAGCTTAATAATTATAATAATTTAGTTCCGATATTAGTTAATTAGTTGCAAATTGTAAACTAAATGTTACGGCTTTTTTTATCTCTGTATTTTTAAATCAATATTGTTCTGAAAAGGTTTCAATTGAAATATGTGCAATATTGCTAATAAATGATCAAATATATCTGCTTGTATTCCTTCATATTCCACCCAATTCGTAGTATTTGTAAATATATATAATTGAATTGGCAAGCCATTTTCTGTGGGCTCTAAATGTCTTATTAAAAAAGTGTATTTTAAGTGTATATCTGTCCTACTTTTTAAATAATGCTCAACATATGATCTAAATAAACCTATATTAGTTTGCCTTCTTTCTCCTAAATAAGCTTCGTCAAATCCAAATTGTTTATTATATAATAATATATCATTTTCCTTTTTTTCTATGTGGTCCTTAAGGAATTTGATTTTTTTCAATTTTATTATTAACTCTTCATCACAAAATTTTATTGTATCCATGTCAATTTTAATTGATCTCTTTATACGTCTTCCTCCTGACTCTTTCATCCCACGCCAATTTTGCATACTACTGCTTATCAAAGAGTAAGTTGGAACTGTTACAATTGTTTTGTCAAAATTTTGTATTTTTACCGTATTAATATTTACTTCTAATACATCTCCATCAGCTCCCATAGATGGAAGTACAATCCAATCCCCAACTCTAACCATGTCATAAAGTGTTACTTGAATGCTGGCAATAAGTCCCAAAATTGAATCCTTAAAAATTAACATAAGTACGGCAGATATTGCGCCCAAACCTGTTAACAAAAATAGAGGCGATTTATCTAATATGATGGATATTGATAATATAATCGCTAAGCTTGATAATAAAATTTTAATTAATTGTATATACCCTCTAATGGAATACCTCTTTGATATAGCCGATCTTAAATAAAATTCATGAGTGGTATTTATTAATCCGAATAAAAACCATAAGAAGGTAAATAAAATATATTGAGAGGATAAGGTGTTTATAGCTTTAAAAACACTAAGTAATTTTACAGAATTTGTGGATATATTATTCGTCAAAAAGTAAATAAAGATGCCAGGCCCAAGATGAGACAGTCTTCTATATAAATTATGATCTACAATATATTGAAAAAAATCTGACTTAGTCTTTATAGAAAGCTTTGCTATGAAGCGTACTATATAAGCTTTTAACACATAATTTATAATTAATGCTGAAATTAAAATTAATATTATAAATGCAATTTCTGCCAAATAGGAAGAGGTTAATTTATTAAAATTAAGTAATGCAAAAATCTCTTTTATAGTGGATAGCATCAAAGTACGTTTTATCTCTTAAATTTTGCCTAAATTAACACAAGATACTTTTATTTTAAAGAAATTAAAAAATTACATTAAAGGAGTAAAATAATTAATACTTTTCTTAATGCCCATTTAAAAACTACCCCTCAAAATCTACACTTATTTCATTAAATCCAATTTGGCAACCTAGCGCTAAATTTACATTAAAATCAAAAGAATCTTTGTCTAATAACTTTTCTGTCACTTCTGCTGCATGATATTTATAACCTAAATTTTACAGATGCATATATTTAATAGAATCCAAGGTTTTATCAATCACAGATGATGACTTTTTTGTACATTCTCTATCTTCATTGCCACAATATTTGAGAATAAAATTTTCCTGAATACTTTGTGCATAAGATAAATCAATTTTTCCTTCTATTAGATCTTCCAATTTTTCAATGCAGGAAAACATCTTAATATTGCCGGCGTTATCTTTCTTAGCATATGCAGGAGATGGCATATCACTCGAATACCTTTTTATATAAAGATACGCAATGTTATCAAGCTCTAGAATATCACTTGCATTTAAATCTATTCTCTCGGCTAAATTTGATGCATACTTTTTACTTATTTTCAGAGAATTATTAATTTTAATAATATCGTTGTTTTTGCTTCTATATTCTGAAATTGTAAGCATTTCGGATCCATTTGGTAGAATTTCTATACTATCTGCAAGCGCTGCTTGACCTAAACATGCTGTTAGTAGCACTTTTACAGGGTGATCTTCAAAATTTTCAGTTAAATCTTTCAAATATTTAAAAGTTCGGATAGTCATATTATCTCTTGTAACGGTATGCTTTCCTGTTTTTACCCCTAAACCACCATGCATGTGAAGTATTAATAAATCTGAATAATATAAATCAGTTGATTGTTCCTTGAGATACACTCTGTCGCTGCAGCCTCTTTATATGTGGACATAATGTTAATACCACTTAACCCCGATAGATTTAAGTGCTAAAGGACTGCAGATATTAAAAGATGAAATTAAAAATATAAAAAAACAATATAAAAAAGACTTAAATTATAAAATATTTTTAAATAAATTTAGTGGTAATACCATATTATCAGATAAAGCTTTAAAAACTATTTTTAATGGTGAATCAGAAAAAGGCAATACGCTAAACACGGCAGTGCGACAAAGCCCTAATACTCCTGCTTTGAATTCAATCAATAAGCCATTATCTAAAGAAGACCAAATAGAAATTAGGCAGAACAAATATCTCAACAATAGGATAGAAGGCGAGCACAGATTTATAAAGAAACGAACTAGGCCGATGCTTGGCTTCAAATACT
>CAJQNX010000043.1 GCA_905479795.1 uncultured Candidatus Midichloriaceae bacterium
TTGAACTAAAGGAATCTGCGGTTGATCATA
Organism: uncultured Candidatus Midichloriaceae bacterium; assembly: GCA_905479795.1. Classification (GTDB taxonomy): domain Bacteria; phylum Pseudomonadota; class Alphaproteobacteria; order Rickettsiales; family Midichloriaceae; genus Aquirickettsia. Next base: position 31 of record CAJQNX010000043.1, read on the forward strand.
AGCAATTATCCAATATAGGTGATCAAAACAATGTTATGAGGCATTCAAAGATAGTAAGACAGCAATTATCAAACAATAATGTTGAAAAACCAGAAAGAACACTTTAGTGTATGAATACAAATGATTCTAAAATGAAAATAGATCGTGAATTTAATGAAAAGATTTATAATATTAGTATTTTTCATATTATTTTTTGCAATTTATCCGACTAGTCAGCGTAGTGCTGATGCGTCTCCTACCAGCGAGATATTATGTAATGGGTGGTTAGCTGCTACTACGGGGATTGATTGCATCAAAGGAAATTGTTCCCCCAATCCTAGTCCTGATAGTGCCAAAGGTCATGATATAGGAACATACACTATAGCAGATGATGTGGGTGTTAGGGCTGTGAGTAGGGATTATTTCCCCACATGGGGAGAAAGAGAAATGTTTTACAGGACTTCAGATGATCCTTTAACCATGGAGTTAATAGTTAAAAGGCAGTATTGCTGGGCTAGATATGCTTTTTTTCCTTCACCTGCTAACTGTGGTGGTCCAGATTGGAAATGGGCATTTCCTTTAGGTTATTTATCATGGAGTGAAGGTGTAAATTATGCAATATGGGGTGATACAGTAACAAAAACTTTTTCACTTCAAAGTAGAGGTTCGGACAATGCTCAAACCATTTTTTGGGGTTCAAATCATGCATATATAGATTATGAAAAGACTGCAGATGGAAAGGAAAATCCTAAAAGAGTTTGTGCATATTTTAGCCCAGTTGCCTTTGGAAAAATTGTGAGTAGTGACGATGAGTTAATTGGCTGCATAGATATACCTCTTAATCCTGCTCCAGATATTTATAACAAAATTTTAATACCCAAAAAGTCAGTAATTGTTGCTGGTAAAATTCCTAATGGAAGTACCTTTATGAACCCCAAAATTAATCTTCAAGTCATTGATAGCACTGGGCAAAATATAGGGGGATATATTACTTTAGAGCATAATTATTTAAACGATTCAACCAAATGTTCCAAAAAAGAGGATACTATGGGAGATGTTTACTGTCCATTTATTCTAGCAAGTGACCCAACAAAAATTTGTGCTGGATTGCAGGGTGAATCTTCTAGCAAGATTGGCTGTGTAGATAGGCCTAAGCCGTCAGGTTCGATAATTATTAATGCACTTCATGATTATTATATTGATAATAATTGCCCAGATATTAACAATAAACCTTCTATGTTTCATTCATTAAAAATTCAGTTAAAGGATTCTACAACTAATGAAGTAATAAAAGAATTTCCAGAAAATGAATTAGGATTGAGAGATTATTATGCCTGCTACCAAACTGGGCAAAATCCAAAAGATAAATCAATTGAAAAATCAATTCTTTCAGGGCATGATACAATTAATGTTTATGGAGTCCAATTTAGTGCGGTAATTCCTAAATTTATCGATAATGACAGAAATGATGTTAAAGATTATGCAAAAATAGGTATTAAGAAAATACGCCCTCAAAATTTCAAAAAGACATATATGTATCTTTTAATTACAGTTGATAAAACACAATTAATTAATCAGCAAAGCTGTGATAGTTGTAATTGTTTTGTTCACGTAGAAGACAAGGGGCAATGCACTGATAATACCTCTACAAGTAAACAGAGGGGGGAAAATAAGTGTGCGGTGTATAATACACCTGCTGGGGAAAGAGAAAGAGATTCATGTGTAAAGAATTATTCATGCTATGATCTTGCACGTCACCCATTGCCTATGACGGCACCTATGATAGACAAAAGCGGCACATGTCCAAACTGTATAAGCTATGATTTTGGTAGTGATCTTAGCAAGTTGAATGATGCAGAAAAGGCATATTGTTCTGGAGTATACAAACTGAATCAAGATACAGGGCAGAATGCTATATGTATAAATTTAGATACAAAGTGGCCAGATTTTTTTGGTGCAGCAGATCAAATCTGTGCTGAAATTCCAGCTTCATTTATGAAATTAGGAAAAAATGATATTTCTTATTTGACAGGATATATTGATTTTACAGATGATAAATTTGACCCATCTAAAGTGTATAAAGAGCATGAGACTGAAGATTTACTTGGAAAGTGTGATGCAGAGCTAAATTTAGAAAAGGAGAAATGTTTGTCAAATGATGGAAAAATCTGCTTAACAACACCTCTTCCTGGTGTAATTAAAGGATTAGATAAAAATGAAATGATAAGCTTCAAACAGCAATATACTGTTATAAATCAATATTTATATGGTGATGAGAAAGCAGCAGACACTGCAGCAAACACTGATTTAAAAGGAATAAATGCAAATATGCAAACAATTGATAAGCAATTACTGAGAAATCTTGGATATGACTTATCGAAGCAAGAATTCCCTGCAATTAATGTTCCAGATGGAGCGCCGTATAGAAAAGTGGGTGATACTTCCCCAGAAGACAATAATTTCCCAATTGGCATTATTTATAATGGTTGTAGATTTGTAGTGGGTGAAGATGGTTGCGGAAAAAATACTAAGACTGCTCCGTTTCTTGGTAATGCAATTTTTGATGCAAGTAATCTTAATCTGAATACTGGCAGCAAATTAACAATAACCAAATTAAATAAAATAACACCCCAAGGTGATACAAATTTAATTATCAAAGATATCCCTGTTGAAGGAAAATGTGAAGATGGGCTTGTTACTATCTCTGGAGATGCCCCATTGAGAATGTGCAGGGTTATTGTTGATAGTGAGAACACAATAATAACAAAATCTTGGTCTGATCAAGTGATTATCAACCCATGTGCGAAAGATGATTCAGGAGATAATGCTGATGGCTAATTTGCTATTTATACATGGTGCTTGGCATTGGAGTGGTTGTTGGTATAAAATAGTTAATTCCAATCTATTAAGTGACAATAAGATATACGCTTTAGATAATGTTGGTAATGGCTTTAGTAAAGGGCTTGAGGCCAGTAACTTTGATGAATATACCTTTAATATACAGGATCTAATTAATAATACTAAAGGGAAATTTACTATCATTGCTCACAGCATGGGAGGGAGCATTGCAAGCTTTATAGCTAATAAATTTCCTAATAAAATAGAAAAGATTATTTATGTTGCTGCTTTCATGTGTGCAGAAAATAAATCCTCTTTAGATTATATAATGAGTGATTATTATACGAAATTTATGCAACAAATAGGTGCAGAAAATTGGGCAACACCAATAAAAGAAGGAAGATACATAAAATTGCGCTTAGATAAAAAAGAGTCTCTTATTAAATTATTTTATAATCAAAGTCCTGAAATGGATATCGATATTGCTTTGAAGAATTTAAGCGAATTGAATTTTGGTATACCTTTTGCCCATAAGAATAATTATTGTGTGGAATTTTACTCAGTTAATAGGGTTTATGTAGAATGCACAAACGATAATGCAGTTCCTATTGTAACTCAAAGGCAAATGCAAAAAGATTTTCCCGGAGCAAAAGTCTATACTATAGAAGCGGATCACTCGCCATTCTTTTCGAAAGATCAACAGCTGTTGGAAATAATAAAGAAAGAAATACCTGATATTATTTAAAATATGAAGTAATTGAATATTCTGTAATCTGGCTTAATTCTTGCAGCGTGTGCTCTTCGATATTAACTGGGGGCAACCAGTATATGGTGTTGCCTAAAGGCCTTAATAGTGCGCCTAATTGAATAGTTTGTTTAAAAATTTCAAATCCAATTCTTTTATTTTTGCTGTTCTTATCAATCAATAAATCAGCTGCAACAATACCTCCAATGCCTCTTACATTTTTCAATCGACCTGTTTTTGCAGCAATTTTGTTCATTGAATTGAACATTTTTGTTTCTAATGTCTTTGTTTTACCAAGAATATTTTCATTTTCAATTATTTCTAAAGTTGCAAGTGCTGCACTTACACCAAGAGGATTTCCACAATAAGTATGAGAGTGCAGGAATGAGTTTTCTGGAGAATAATCATTATAAAAGAGGTCGTATATTTCATCTTTAACCATAACAGCGCTAAATGGTAACCATCCAGACGTTAAACCTTTAGAGAGGCATAAAAAATCAGGCTCTATATTGGCATATTCATAGGCAAACATTTTTCCTGTTCTACAGATACCAGTCATAATCTCATCAGCTATCAAATGGATATCATTTGCTTCTGCCCAGGCTTTTAATTTACTCAAAAAATCCTTGCTGTAAATTTTCATACCACCAGCACCCTGAACAATTGGTTCAAAAATTATTGCTGTAACACCCTCTTTTATTTTTTCTAATTTTTCTTCAATTTCCCTCCATTGAAGCGAGCAATCATTCCATAATGGATTTTCTTTTGAATTTACGTAAGGAATATTTGATATTGTATAAACATCAAATAATAATTCTTTATATGGATTTTTATAAATTCCTAAATCACTAACACTTAGTGCACCTATAGTCTCGCCATGGTAACCATTTTCTAAAGCAATAAATTTATTTTTATGTTTTTGATCTTTAATTTTTCTGGAATGCAAACTCATTTTAAGTGCAATTTCTACTGCACATGAGCCATCTCCAGCATAAAATATTTTATTTAAATTTTGAGTTTTATTTGTGAGCTTTTTTGATAACTCAATAATTTTTTCATTGATCGTGTTCGCAAGAATAACATGCTCAAATTTATTTATCTGTTCAATTACTTTTGCTTTTATATATGGATGATTATGTCCAAGTAACTTGCACCACCAACTTGATATTGCATCAATAATTTTTTTACCATTTTCAAGCTCTATATAGCTTCCTCTAGCACTTTTTATGAGCATTGGTTCTAAATTTATATAGTCTTTCATTTGTGAACATGGATGCCAAATATGGCTGGGATTTTGTTTTTTGATAGAGGGTTGGTAATTCGTAAAACTCATAGTTAACCAATGATTTTATTTAAGTTGACGACATGAGATAGTTATTGTATTTAAAAAGTTTAGTCAAATAAATTATTCTGACATGAGTGAATTAAGTTACAAACAAATTAAAGAAGTTTTTGAGATGCCCTTTTTGGATTTGCTATATGAAGCACATTCTGTACATAGAAAAAATTTCAAAAAAAATGAAGTAGAGCTATGTACATTAGTAAGTGTAAAAACAGGGGCATGTCCTGAAGATTGTGGTTATTGCTCTCAAAGTTCAAAATATAATACAGGGATAAAAATTGAAAAATTAATGGATATTGATGAGGTAAAAAAACATTGTGAAGTTGCTAAATCAAGCGGCTCTAAGAGACTTTGTATAGGTGCAGGTTGGAAAACTCCACCAGAAAAGCATTTTTCAAAAGCATTGGAGATGGTAAAGATGATAAAAAGCTTTGGGCTTGAAGCATGCGCAACGCTTGGAACAGTCAATAAAGATCAGGCTAAGCAATTAAAGGGGGCGGGCTTAGATTATTATAATCATAACTTGGATACATCAGAGGAATATTACAAAAAAATAATAACTACACGTACGTATCAAGACAGGATAAATACTTTAGAGAATGTTCAAGATGCAGATATAAATATTTGTTGTGGTGGAATAATTGGCATGGGAGAAAGCAGAGAAGACAGGATTAATCTGTTAGTTTCGCTTTCAAAGTTAAAAACTCCACCTAAAAGCATCCCAATTAATCTTCTAGTTCCTATTAAGGGCACTCCACTAGAAAATGTTGCTAAACTAGATAATATAGAATTTATTAGAATGATTGCCACTGCTAGAGTAATATTTTGCAAATCAGTAGTAAGATTATCAGCAGGTAGGGATGGAATGTCAGAAGAAATGCAGGCATTATGTTTTTTTGCAGGAGCAAATTCAATTTTTTATGGAGAAAAGCTTCTTACCACGAATAATTCTAATACAAACAAGGATTTGGAATTTTTAAATAAACTAGGCATAAATGCAGCTGCAAGCTGTTAAAATTAAAGATGCTATATAATAGAATATTGCAAAAACTTGATGATTATAAATCACGAAAGTTATTAAGAAATAAAAAGACAATTAATCATAAAAATATCAATCAACTATCTATTGGTGATAAGCAATTAGTATCCTTCACAAGTAATGATTATTTATGCCTATCACAAAACTATAATTTTGTTTCTAATTTAAATAAATGTGTAAAAAATTATGGCACTGGAAGTGCTTCATCTGCTTTAATATCTGGATTTTTCAATGTACATAAAGATTTAGAAGATCAATTTTGCAAAATATTTAATCGAGAAGCATCGCTGCTTTTTAACTCTGGGTATAATGCTAATATTGGTGTGCTTTCAACTTTAGCTAGCAGGGATACAACTATAATATCAGACAAGCTTTGTCATGCATCAATAATTGATGGGATAATTCTTTCAAGGGCAAAACATTTGCGTTACGAGCACAACAATATGCAATTATTAGAAGAGTGCCTTTCAAAAGCTCATGGAGAAAAATTAGTTATTACAGAAAGTGTATTTAGTATGGAAGGAGATGTATGTAAAATTGATGAAATAACAAAATTGGCCAAAAAATATGGAGCTTTTTTAATTGTTGATGATGCACATGGATTTGGAGTGATTGGAAAAAATGGCATGGGGGTGCTTGATTATGCTAAGAACCCAAATGATATAGACTGTGTGGTGATACCACTCGGCAAATCATGTGCAAGTATGGGTGCTATTGTGATATCTAATCAGATTATTTGCGAAGCATTAAATCAATTTGCAAAAAGTTATATATATACAACAAATATCCCTCCAATTATTGCTCATTTATCCTTGGAAAATTTAAAAAAGATCATAGAAGGAAAAGAAAGGCTAAATAAATTAAAAAGAATCATAAAGTATTTTATTGAAAAATTTAAGAAAGCTGATTTAAAATTAGTCTCTTATGATTTAACTCCTATCAAATCAGTCATAATCAATGAAGTGGATAAATTATTACTTATACAAGAATATTTATATAAAAAGGGAATTATAATTTCTGCTATAAGATACCCAACTGTAGCAAGTGGTAAAGAAAGAATAAGGATTTCTCTTAACTGTGAACATACCGAAGCCCAAATCGATTTTTTAATCAATTGTCTGGTTGAGGTGTGTCATGCATGATTTTCATCAAATAACACAAGAAATTCAAAACTCGTTCAACTCCGTAAAAGATACATATGATAATTACTCTGAAATTCAACAAAAAATAGGAAGTGAATTAATAAATTATTTAATAAAATTTGATAAAAATAGTTATGAAAATATTTTGGATTTAGGGTGTGGTACAGGATTAACTACACAAAAATTACTCGAATCTATACAATGTAAAAAATCTGATGCTTGTGATTTTGCACAAAATTTATTATTACTAGCTACGAAAAGATTAAAAGATTTTGATACGGTAATTTATGATTCTGATTTTCATGAGGTTCTAAATAAAAATAAGAACTACGATTTGATATTTTCTAACATGTCATTTCAATGGTGTTTAGATATCAAAATTTTATTAAGCTTAATATATCAAAAGTTAAAAGTAAATGGTGTGCTGTGCTTTTCAATCCCACTGAATGGCACTTTTAAAAATCTTCCGTCGCAATCAAAAAATACTTTTTATGATATAAAGTATTTTAAAAAATTATTTAACCAAATTGGGTATAAAGCGATCACTGTTGAAGAAAAAAATATTGTGCAAACATTTCCATCATTTATTGAGGCTGTAAAATCAATAAAAAAGACAGGGGCTAATGTGTTAATGAATAATGGCGAAGTGAGTAGGCACGTTCCTTTTAATAAGCAATTTGCGAAAAGTGAATTTAAGCTAAATTACAATATAGGATTTTTTATATTAAAAAAGTAAGCACTCATGGGTAAAAAATTTTTTATTACTGGCACAGACACAGATGTTGGAAAAACATATTATAGCGTTAAATTGCTTAGAGAATATGCTAAAGAAGGATATTCTACACTTGGGATAAAGCCTATTTCATCTGGGTATGATGCAGATACAAAAATTAATGATGATGCAAAAAAGCTTTATGAAGCGTCCAGTATTAAAATTCCAATAAAAGAAATAAATCCATTTGCTTTTAGATATCCAATTTCACCAAACATTGCAGCAAAAAAAGAACATATGGAATTAAATGTGAATAATATCATAAAAGAAATGGATAAGGTTATAAAATATAATCCCGATATTCAAATTATAGAAGGTGTAGGGGGTTGGGAGGTTCCAATCAATGAAAAAGAAAATATATCTGATTTAGTACAGGCGCTTGATATTCCGGTGATTATGGTTGTGGCAATAAAATTAGGTTGCCTTAATCATGCTATACTAACAGCTAATGCAATAAATCAGAAAAAGATTAAAACTGTTGGGTGGGTAGCAAATTGTATTTCAAAAGATGAGCTCGAGATT
>CAJQNX010000044.1 GCA_905479795.1 uncultured Candidatus Midichloriaceae bacterium
TACAGAATCAGGTACAAAAGTTATTGCATCGGGTACAGAATCAGGTACAAAAGTTAAATTTATAAAAGGTTTAAATAAAAAAATAATGTTTTTTTTATTAGATAACCTTGCATCTAAATATCCCCCTTTAACAAAAAAAATGAATTTATCTGATATAGCTTCTTCCATAGATTCCAATGCCAATTCTGTTAAACAAGCTATATCTAGAATGAAAAAAATGGGATGGCTTTTAAAGCATACTCATTTAAGTGGATATTATGGTTTTACTTCTTTTGAAATTCCAAAATATATATACAAATCATTATGCTCAATATCTTATAATAGTAATAGTATAAATACTAATACTACTATAAAAAAGAAAGAAGAAGAAAATTATAATACAGAAAAAGCCACTAACCAAAATAGCAATACAAGTTCTCAATCAACTTTTATATCAAACAATACAAAAGAACTAACTAACTCTTTAGAAACTCAAAATACCAATATCATTTCTAAATCTGAATTAACCAATAAAGCAAATGAAAAATTAAAATACGATGAATTACCAGAAGAATGGAAAAGCATAAATTATCATTTTTTAGACGACCTTCATTTCAAACAGCATCACATAGTAGGGCTTTATAAACTGGATGTACTAGAACCAGAAGTAGTGCAGGAATCAATAGAGCATTTTGCGTATGGAATAAAACATAATCCAGACAACTACAAAAAATACACAGATCCTTTAAAAGTATTCTATGGAAGCCTAAGAAAAGGAAAACCATGGACAGAATCAACTTATAAAAGCACCAAGGAAATTGCGACTGACGATTTGATACAAAGAAGAAAAACAGAGAAAAGAAAAATAGCAAATGAAACATGCAAGCTAGTGGAGAGCATGGAAAAAGAGAGCTATGAAAAATGGCATTTTTTATTGTCTGAAGAAGAAAAAAATGAAATAAAGGAAAAGCACAAACTACAGGAAAGTGGAATATTTAATATATTTGATGAAAAAATCTACAAACTCCATTATGGCAAATATGTAATGGAGGAACATAAAGACCCGTCAGAATTAGCACTAGAAGAATTCATAGCAAAGAAAAAAAGAAAAGAAGAGGCGGAAGCAAAAAGAATAAAAAAAATGTTGCAAGAAGGTGGTATGATTAAGGAGTATTACAAATGGGCTGGGGAGTTAAAAGAAGAAGAGATTCAAGAGATAACAGAGGAAGAAGGGGGAATGACAGAAAAAGGGCAAAACAAAATGATAATTTATTATGCTAAACAAAAATTCAAATAAACAGTATAATCATTTGGAATTAATAGATTAATCTAGATTCAATAAGGAGAAAAAATACATTTAAAAAAATAATTATCTATTTGACATATAAAATTTGATTGAATATTATCTTTATATTATTGTTTAACTTTATTAAAAAGCTTAATTTATATTTAATAATATTAATCATTACTAAAAATAATTTTTATAAAATAAGGAGGCTAACATGGAAGATGGTTATTACCATGATACAGTAGAATTTTTACAATATTCTCTAGAAACATTATCAGATAACGTGGTATATGGATATGAAGCTATTAATAATTTTATCAAAGAGTATGATCCCATTAAATTTCCTGTAGTACAAGCTGGTGTGCATGACACAAGCGGTAGTGGTGGTGGTGGTGGCAATGGTGGCGGAAGTTGTTAATATTAACTTATAATAAAATAAGGGTAAATAGCTAACGTAAGTATTAGCTGTATAAGAATTAATGCTTAATTTTACTTATGACAAAAAGAAGTAGTAAAGCGATATCTATTTTTCTAGTTTTACTAGTCAGTATCACAATATTAACCCAAATTGAAGCTACAGAAATAAAAGAAAGTATTATAGTTCCAAAGGCAAAAAAGGAAAGATACGAGAAAAATATACATGGAGATGTTTTTGTTGATTACTATCACTGGCTTAAAGATAAAAATTGGCCTAAGGTAGGTAACGCAGAAATAATAAATTACTTAAAGGAGGAAAATCAGTATACAGAAAATTATTTTTCTCCTTATAAAGTACAGGAAGAAAAACTAATCAAAGAAATCAAAAGCAGGATTATAGAAGAGGATGAAACATATCCAAAAAAATTAGATAATTACTTTTATTATAGAAAATCTGTTAATGGTGGGAATCATTTTATTATATGTAGGAAAAAAAATTCCTTAAAGGCAAAGGAGGAAATTATACTTGATGTTAATAAATTATCAGAAGGAATGACAGGGTATAGTATAGGTGTTATTGTTCCCAGTCCTAACCATGCTATATTAGCATATTCTTCAGATATAAAAGGAAAAGAAAAATATAGTATATCGATAAAAAATTTAGAAACAGGAGAAGTAGATAGTGATGTAGTTAATAATATGTGGGGAAATGTAATATGGCATGGAAGTAATAAAGGCTTTTTGTATACTAAAAAAGACAATGAATTGAGAGCAACTGAAGTATATTATCATGAATTAGGGAAGAAGCAATCAGAGGACGTGCGTATATATAAGGAGTATGAGGATGGGTTTTTAATTGATATAGGGAGAACG
>CAJQNX010000045.1 GCA_905479795.1 uncultured Candidatus Midichloriaceae bacterium
CATCCACCTACTAAAGCATTACTAAAATTCATCCGCACTAATTCAAAACACAAAGTGTATTATTTTCACCACACTTTAAAAAAACTTTAAAGAAAATCCTAATTTTCATTTGCACTATGCATATATATGGTATTTAACTGTCATCAATTAAGAATTTTTTGTTCTTAGGAAATAATAAAAAAGGTAATTAATAATGAAAAAAATACTACTTACAACAATTGCTGTTGCAGCATTTGCACAAGGTGCATCAGCTTTAGAAGCTGGCAAAATGTACATGAGAGCTGATCTTGGTTACAATTTTTCAAGCCCAAAATTAGGTGACAAAATTGCTACAGGAAAAGACAAAACTGACGGAATTTTTCAAAAAACAAGCCAAAGCAATAGACTAAAAGGCTTTGCTGGCGACATCGGTTTTGGTTATGCTCTTTCTGACAGCATCAGAACAGACGTTACACTTAACATGTCTCAAGGTAAAAAAACACTTAAAGATGTCACACTTTCAAACACAATAGGCAAAGTTTCTAAGGATGCTTATGGCAAAGACGGCAAATATATTGCTAAACCAGCAACAGGAACAGGAACTGATGGATTATTAACATCAAAAGTTAGCCTTAAGGAGAAAAAATTAGGTTTAATGGCTAATGCTTATTATGACTTCAACAATGCTTCAGAATTCACTCCATACGTAATGGCTGGTGTTGGTGTTAGCAGAGGTTCATTAGAAGCGAAAATTTCAGGTTATGAAACAGGAACAACTGGAGATCTTAAAACAGCTTCTGAAACAATCAAATCTAAAAACTCAACAAGCATTGCTTACCAAGTTGGTGTTGGTGTTGGATATGAAATGTCAAAAGATATTTTCTTAGACGTTGGATACAAAATGTCTGGAACATCTGGAAGCTACAAGTTTAAAAAAGCTGACTTAGCTGCTGCTGAAGGAACAACTGAAGCTGGAATTTTAAACGGTATTGCTACAGATAAAAATAAATTTGGTTCTCCAAAATTACAACACACTTTAACTGCTGGTGTTAGATTTGCATTCTAATTTAACTGATTGTTAAATTAAAATTCATTTCTTACCTAGAAATAAATTTCATCGAAGCCTTAGGTTAACCTCCTAAGGCTTTTTTTATGCCATAAATTCCCCACTACCTTGCAAAATTCTTATTTCACTATAAAATTATGTTGTCCATATAAGTACTTATATGGTAACTTAGTTATATTAATTAGTTAATCAAAATTGATTATGGATGCGATAACGTACACTAAAGCAAGAAAAAATTTTACTCAAACGATGAATAAAGTATGTGATGACCATGCACCGCTTATTATCACACGACAAAATCAAAAACCGATTGTGATGATGTCACTTGAGGATTATAACTCGATAGAAGAAACTCTATATTTATTAAAAAATTCCAAAAATGCATCACGCTTATCAAAGGCGCTGGATGATTTAAAACAAAACAATTTTTCCCATCAAAAACTAATCGAAGAATGAATTTATCATTTTTACCAGATGCTTGGGATGACTATTTATATTGGCAAAAAACTGACAAAAAAATATTAAAACGCATAAATGAGCTCATCAAAGCAACGATTAAAGAGCCGTTTTGCGGAATTGGCAAACCTGAACCACTAAAATTTGCCCTAATAAATTGTTGGTCACGAAGAATCAATTTCGAACATAGGCTTGTATATAAAATACAGGATAATAATTTAATCATTTTGCAGTGCCGTTATCATTATTAGATTACCTAGCTGCATAAACGAAAAGCCTATTTCATTTCATCGCCGCCTTTGATGGGAGCCAATCCCACTTGTTTGCGTTTTTCATTGGTAGTCATAAAACTTACTTTTTCCAACCGCTCCCAAATTGCCTCTCTTTTGCTTGCCATGGCTGATATATTATCCTTGTCCAGTTTAAGTATAAATTCATCTTTACATAATTTTGCAAGCCATCTTCCTATGTGGTCAATGGTGTTTTCAGCGAGTGGCAGGATAGTTTGCTCCCAAAGCGCCGCTCTTGCTTCAACCAAATTGCTATAAGTATTATCTCCAGGAATTCCCAATAATTGTGGTGGAACGCCGAAAGCAAGGGCAATGTCTCGTGCGGCACTGTGTTTTCCTTCAATAAAATCCATATCTTTTGGGGACAGGCTAATCTCCTTCCAATCCAGCCCTCCCTCAAGTATCATTGGTTTGCCCGCATTTACTGAACCTGTAAAATCTTCTGCTATCATCTCTTTTAACCTCCCAAATTGTTCATCTGATAATTCGGATGGTCTGCCATCAGCCCCCTTCACAACAATTGCACCACTTGGTCTTGCCCCATTCTGCAGCAACGCCTGATTCCAAGCAGCCGCATTGTTATGCTGGTCAATGCTATAAGCTGCAGCTTCAATTGCAGAAAGACCGTACCAATCAGAAATGGGATGACTATTCTTAATATGCAAAACTCTGGATAATCCATGGATTTGATCAACAGAAAAAACTTGCTCTCTTTTGTCAACTTTATATTGATATCCGATTGGTAAAAAATTATCTCCCGCTATTACATTCACCCTATCGGGTCTTAAGCTATAAATTTCCTTGGGCAATTTATTTGTATTTGAAGCCGATAAAACGTAGGAATTTCCACTAATCAATCTATATAAATACAGACTTTCTAAAAATTCACTTTTATTTTGATGTGGATTTGGTTTATATAAAAGCCCAATAATTGGATGATTATCAATCGGATGTCCTTTGTAATCAAACACCTTTAAGCCAATTGACGCAGCTGCCCCTGCTATCATATTAATCGCCCTATATGCAACAACATTTTTTGTATAAGCTTCCTCTGCAAATTGTTGATAATTCCTTTCCATCCACACTGGTTTACCAATATTATAAAAATATGAATTTGATTGCGAAGTGTTACTTTTTAAATTTTCTGTAAGACTTTTTTTATTCTTATTCATTACTGATTTAATGCTTTGTAAAAACTTCATGCTATATGTGGCTACAATTATTTGACCTTATATTTTCCATACTACTTGCTTTTATAGTCTCAGGAAGTATGCTTTATAAATAAAACTCTATTTTATGCATAAGGATTTTGTATATATAAATGATGTTGCGCCTGAGATCATCACAGATATCAGATACGCCACAACCAATAATTTCACTGGCAAAGTTGTTATTGGATATGAAAAAGATGTCTGCATCATGACATTAAAAGCTGCAAAAATTCTTAAGCAAATCAATGCAGAACTTAATCAATATGGCATGAATTTGAAAATCTTTGATGCTTATAGACCAAAAATGGCTGCAAAAAGCTTTTTAGATTGGGCTAATTCCAATGAGGATAATTTAAATACAAAAGAAATATATTACCCAAATATCAATCGCTCTGAAACAATTGGTAATTACATCGCAGATACTCTTTCAACACATTCAAGAGGAAGTACTGTAGATTTAACAATAATTGAAAAAAATACTAATAATGAATTGGAAATGGGAACTATTTTTGATTTTTTTGATAAAATTGCTAATACTGCAAATCCAAATATATCCAATGAAGCCAAAAAAAATAGGCTGCTGCTTAAGTCAGTAATGGAAAAATATGGATTTCAAAATTTATGGAAGGAGTGGTGGCACTATACATTAATAGATGAACCGTTTAGAGATGAATATTTCAACTTTATTGTAAAATAAATAACTTTATCTAGAGAGTAAATCTTTCACCTCTGGTATTAAAAATTTATACATATCGGTTTTATGAATAATGGAATTAAACATTTTTAAAATATCATTGTCCTTATTTCTTGTAAAAAACAAATTATTGTATTGTGATAATAAAATGATAGGAATGTTTTGAAAGTCTTTTTTTGATTTAACTTTTTTTGCGAACTCAACACCATTAAAGTTAGGCATCTGATAATCAGTTATCATTAAATCTAAGAATTTGGCTCCGTAATGCATTATCAAATCCATAGCTTCAAAAGCATCCGAAGCTGATATAATATTATAATCTTGCTTTTTTAATAACGATATTACTAAATTTCTAACATATGTGTTATCTTCAACAATCAATATATTGCTTTGCTTATTTGGCTTCACTAATTTTACAGTCATGTTTTCTTTAAAATATCCTTCTCTCATATGCCGCTCTAGTACTATATACATATATATCCTCTTTAAGGCAAGTTATTCAATAAAAGATAGAAAGAGTTGTTTTATATTAAAAAACCCATAACAAGAGATAGTCTAAGTCTCTTAGTTTCACGATTTAGTCTGACTAACATATCCTGCAAAAAATCTTTTTCAACTGTTAATTTTCCTATTTTTGCATGCAGTTTTTTATTTGTTATTTCTGACCTTTCATGTTTGATAAAAATACACTACTCATATTATCTCAGAATTTATATTTTCCTTCCTATTTAGTTTTTTAGCACCCCCTCTCTCACCTCTAGATATATACAGCAGGATTATTGTTGGATACAGGCTTAAAAATAGTTTGTGTACTGAAAGCTATAAATCAGCATTAGAAGATGCAATATTAAAATAAATTATTCTCTATTCTTCTTTGCATCTAAGCTATCAAGCACCTATTCAGCATTTACACAAAGTTCTCTAAATTGAACCTCTCCTCCATCAAAATGCAAATTATCAGTAAAAAACCCACCATCTACGCAACCCTTTTCGTTATGATATATTGTTAAAATAGTGGATTCATTACAAAACTCTTTTAATTCAATCATCATTATTGACTTTGTAGCAGGATCTAGAGGAGCTAAAATTTCATCAAGCAGTAAGACATCAGGACATTTTTCATGTAAAAATACTTGTCTAATTAACTCCACTTTAATTTTTTCACCTCCAGAAATTTCCTTATACCAATCATGCTGCTCCGTATCTAGTGTGTTATTTAAATTGTTATTTTCATCTTTGTATAATAACTTAAACTTTTTTGCATATTCTAAAATTTTATCCCTTAAACTATCATATTTTTCTTTTGATATATTAGATAATTCAAATTTTGTCATTTTGATAAACCATTCAAAAGGAATGGTGTATAGCGGACAATATAAATTCTGATTTATCAATACAAATTCATTTGCAGAATAATTTATTTTACCATCAAATTTTTTAAAACCAAAATCACTTAAGAAGTGTTCTTGAGAAATAATAATATCGAAAAAAGATGATTTGCCACTTCCATTTCCACCAGTTATAGCATAAACATGACCTTTTTCAAATTTTATATCATTCATCTTAATATTAATTATTTTTGCGTCGTTTCCTCGTGCATATGATAAAAATTCAATATGTAGAAGAGTATCTTCTTCATTTTTTATGAAACTAATATTATTTAAATAAATAGATTTTTTTTCAATTTTTAATATGAATTCATCTACAATTTGAACATCATCCGATAACCTCTCCAATTGTGATTTTTTGCTTAATCTATATGACCATGCTCCAAAAGCAGAGTGCATTGCACTAGAATAAAGTAGTATTTCTTCTCCTTTGATAAATTTTTGATAAAATAAATAACCCGAAAAAATTTGAGTAATTGCCCTCTGCGCAGAATAAACATAATTGTGTGCAACATAATCAAACATGGAATCAATTTTTTTATATATTTCTAAATTTGTTTCGATATCTCTACTATTTTTTACTATATCTACCCATTTTTCCGCTGTTATTTTATTTAATTTTTTATCAGAGCTGATCACAAAACTATTTTTGACATCGTGTTCAACTAATTTTGTTAGTCTTCCAGTGATAAAATCCAAAAATTTTTTTTGATCCAATATGTGCTTACTTAGAAAATCTTTTACATAAGAAGTAATCTGATTTATTTGATTTAATCCATACAAAGCAGGCAGAATAACATGAGCATGCTTTATAAGTGCAGTTGATAATAAGATAAAATCAGGTATATTAGATACAAAATCTTTAAAATCTCCGTTGATATTTATAATAGCTGAACATAATTTTTCATTAAATTGATTTAATGTTAAATCAGAATTATCTAATATTACAATCCCACTTGCTCCAGCATATTTAGTAAATTCACTAGAATATTTTTTTAATACTTCTCCTAGCTGATTATTAGATATAATAGTAGTTGTTGTGTATGTGGCTGCAAAGGGTAATAGTGAAAATGTTATGTAGCTACCAGTTGATAGTAAAAAAGCTATAAAAGCCTCTTTGTCACTAACCTTTAATAGCTCCTGTGCTAATCTACTCCCTTTTATCACACTATCATTTGCTGCAAAACCAATTGCCAGTTTTGCAAACAATACTGTACGTCCTAATACATTAATATCTGCGTCTAATTCAGTTTTATTACTAAATCTTAGCATTTTATATACATCATAGAACTCATTTAAGGGTAAAATTTGATTTAAAAATTCGTATCCACATCCATCATCATTCTGTACTTGGTAAAGTGAAATAGAAGAAGCTAAAGCTGCGATAGAAAATGTGGCTAAAGTATTTTGATTACTAACAATTTCCCCAAATTTGTATCCAACAAATCCAGATCCTGAAACAATTCCAAATCTAAAAGTGTTGTCTGTTAATAAAGTGGTATTAACATCGTTTTTATTTAAGTATTCAAATCCTGTATAAGATGCTACAAAAGAGAAAGCAGTTGCAAACATTTTATAAGATGGAAATAAAGTTGCACCTAGCACTGCAATCTCTGAAGAATAGATTAAATTATCATTTTCAACTATTTCGTATTCTTTCAAAACAAATTCGTTGAACAACTCAAATGAGATTAATCCTGCTGCCTTTATAAAGCTATGCGATAGAGTTTCACCATTTCTTTTTATATATAAATTAGCAATAAATTTTAAAGCTAGAGAATGAAAAATTTGATTGTTATTAGTATATAAAGATGTTGTAAAATTTATAATTTTATTCATAAAACTTTCTTTAATTATAATTTGATTATAGCATTTGAAATGCTATATCGTGTTAACGTTTATAGCACATGCAGAAGTTATACTGTAACAATCAAGGTTAAGTAATTTTTTGCAATCTATCATTTCAAAATTATTAAGTAAATAATAATCTATAGTAGATTAGGGACTTGTTTTAAAAAAGATAGAAAAAGCTAAAGAGAAATAATATAAAGTAAAGAAGAATAACTTTTAGGGAAGTAAATAAGAAAATAATTATAAGTATTATCAAAAAGACATAAAGAATGAATTTGTAAGAAAAAAGTAAGGGTATAAGGGTACAAGTGTATAAATTGTAATAAAAATTTCATAGAATAAGACAAGAAGAGGCACTGGAAATATTTGGATAAAGAAAACGAGAAAGATTATGGATTCAGGATAATTGTAAGCATAATAGATACACCCGTTTATGAATCCAACTAAGGATGGCAGTAAAAATTGTGGCAATAGGCTGGAAGTAAAAGAAACCTTCTTCATACATAAAAGAATTATCGGCAATAAATTTAAAGCTCAACATTTTTTATGCAGGTAAAATTAAGGAAAATTATCTCTTCTTATTTCAAATAAACTGAGAGATTTTGGAATGCCTAAAACGATCCACTTTGGGTGAAGATATTAAAACACCTAGATTTCATATTTGTGCAACAAAGTTTCTTTTCTAGGGAGTAGGTCAGGCTGTGAGTATTGAGACTTATGCATTCAAAATATTGACTCATTAATAAAAAGAATACAGCTATAAAAAATATGTCCAATAAATATAGCTCTAAAGGATATTATTTTACTTTCTTTTTTGCAGATTTTATAGCAGATAAGTCTCTTTTTTCTTTAATTCTTGCAGCCTTACCAACCAATTCTCTCATATAATATAACTTAGCCCTTCTAACTTTACCTTTTCTTAATAATTCAATTTTAGTTACTAATGGAGAGTAAAGAGGGAATGTTTTTTCAAAACACATTCCGCAGCTAATCTTCTTAACTTTAAAAGTAGAGCCTAATTTACTATTTGTTCTAGCAATGCATACTCCTTCAAACATTTGAATTCTTTCATTGCTCTCATCAATAATTTTGTTATGAACTTTTACAACGTCTCCAGGTCTAAAGTCTGGTATATCCTTAATTTTTTTAAGTGATGATATTTGCTTTTCTATGTACTGTTCAGCTAAGTTCATTTTTTAACTCCATTTAAATATTTTGTCCATAAATCAGGTCGTCTATTTTTTGTAATTTCTTTTGCCTGATCTAGTCTCCATTCAAAAATTTTTTTATGATCTCCCGAAATTAAAATTTCAGGCACTTTATCAGATTTCCACACTAAAGGTTTTGTGTAGTGCGGATATTCCAAAAGGTGTTCATAATTACCTTCTCCGAAGCTTTCTTCTTGTAAGGAATCCTCATTGCTAACATATCCTGACACATATCTTAAGCAGCAATCAATAAAAGCAAAAGAAGCTAAATCTCCTGAGGATAAAACGTAGTCACCTACGCTAACTTCTAGTATCTTATACTCTTTTATTAGCCTTTCGTCAATACCTTCGAAGCGACCACACAAAATATTTATGCCGTTATTAGATTTTACTATTGATTTTGCCATCTTTTGATTAAGTAAATCTCCTTTTGGAGACAAGTATATTATTGGATAGCCGTTTGGTATAAAAAAACTCTCAATTGCTATGCCAAGAACATCGGCTCTTAAAAGCATTCCGCCGCCGCCTCCAAATGGTGGGCTATCTACAGTTTTATGTTTGCTCGTAGCAAAGTCTCGAATGTTTTTTGTGTTTAATTCCCAGTGCTCAGCATCCATGGCTTTACCAGGAGTAGAGTATTTTAGTGGACCTGGGTATATTTCAGGAAATAACGTTAGTATGTTGATCTTCCACATCGCATTAGATCTGATTTATAAAAAAGAAATATACGTTATATTACTAAATTAATTATTTAGTTTCAGTATTTTTAACGTCCTTATTTTTTGCAAAATCACTATTATCATCAGCGCCCAGATTATCTTTTTGTGTTGATGATTGCTTCGTAATCACTCTCCTGATAGTAGCTTTGACAAGCTTTGCTTTTTCAAGAAATTTACTAACCCTTTCGGTAGGCTGTGCTCCAACGGATATCCAATGCTTAATTCTATCTTGAGCTAAAACCACCCTATTTTCATCATCTTTAGGTAACATAGGATTGTAGTTCCCAACTTTTTCCAAAAACTTACCATCTCTTGGTGCGTCTGCATTAGCCACAACTAAATGATAATAAGGTCTTTTTTTTGCCCCAGCTCTTGCCAACCTAATTTTTACTGTCATAAATAATTAAAATGATTACATCGATATAGATGTGTATACACAAAAAAAGCTTTGATGTAAAGACTAGAAAAACAATTGATTAAAAAATTTTTGTCCAGGGCTTTTTAACTAAATAATCCTTATCCGTGATCACCTTTAACTTTTCTTTGGTACTAAAGATTAAATATGCACCATTAGTTTTTAAATCTATCCTATTTATGGTGAATATGGCATTTTTGCAGTATAAATTATTATCTGTAAGATTGAGAAATATTTTTTCTCCATTTGTATTATTACAAATTTCAAGCGCATTATTGTAATGGTCATTGTTAATTAGGATAAATAATTTATGCTCTGGTATATAGCAATATACTTTGTTGCAAACTTTACTTAAGTAATTTTTATTAGTTTTTTTAATATTTAACTCTTTTTGCCATATTTTTTTCGAATATCTTTCTCTGAAACCGCTAATTAATTGTAGTCTATTATCACTCAAATCTTTAACTGCTATTAATTTGCCAGTTTTGCTTATTGCAATATCTGGTAATTCGAAATTAATAATAACCACGACTGCTGTTATAATAAATAAAATTCCTATGTATTTTGACCTGGTTTTAAAAATCATTAAACACAAGCATCCTATCACAAATAAAAATAAACTGCTGCTATCAACCTTATATATGTTCAAAGTAGCGCCAGGAAATGAAGCTATTTTATCCGAAATATATAAAAGTACTTTTATGCCTATTTCCATTGGATAAAAGGCTAAGAATTCTAATTTTATGGGAATTAATGATATGGCTAGCATACCGCATGGCATTATAATAAATTCAGCGATAGGTATGGCTAATAGATTGGTTAATAAGCTGTAAGTAGAAAAATTTTTAAAATGAAACATTATAAAGATGCTTGTTGCTAATGTTGCAAAGATACTTGCTAATATGATTGATAAAAAATAGCTAAAGAATTTTGTTGTAGTTGAGGTATTAGAATTAAAACAAAACAAAGGTATTTTTTTTAAAAGCTTAAATCCATAAATTAATGATAAACAAGCAGAGAATGACATTTGCAAGCTTGCGCTTAGTAGAGCTTCGGGAGTGATTAGTAATATTATCAATGCTGCAAACCCTATTGTTCGCACTGGATTTGTTTCTCTATCTATTAAAATGCCAATTAAAAATAATGTGGTCATGGTGAACGCTCTTTGAGCGGAAATAGGAGCATTTGCGATAAGTAGGTAGAAATAAGAAAAGCAAATTGTAATTATTGCGGATATCTTCTTATTGTTAATCTTCACAAAGGGATTGTAAATTTTAGAAAAAATTATACTACTTGTAAAAAAAATTATACCAGCAACAAGTGCGACGTGCATTCCAGAAATTGCCAATAGATGCGCAATTCCAGAAATTCTTATGTTATCATATGTATTGATATCTATTTTTTTTGTATTACCAAGAAATAATGCGGAGGCAATTGCTGCATTTTTTGCTTCCATATTGTCATAGAAGCTTTTTGATATTACTTCTTTTAATTTGGCAATCGTTGAAAATGTATTGATATCTGATCTTTGGATAACCTTGACATTGCCCATGGCATAGCCTATTCCATCAATATCGTTAAAAAAAGCGTATCTTGCATAGTCAAAACTTCCTGGAAGAACAGGTATTGGTGGCGGCATTAAATTTACATTAGCGATAATCCTGTCCTTGTTTTTAATGTTATGAAGTTTAGTTCTAATAACTATTTTTATTTTTTTGATATTTTTATTAATTGCAGAGTCTAAGAATTTAATTTTGTTTAATAGTAATTTTTTTTCATTCCCTCTTATTTCAACTTCAGCAACTTCAGCTGTAACCCTGCCTTGAATTGTATGATTGAGTTGGGTATTTTTGATATTTTGCACTCTAAAGACAATCGCTCCATAGCCAATCAAAACAAATGTACTTATTAGAAGCGCTAATTGTATGTGCTTCAAGTTTGCTAAAAAAAAGCCTACAAGTAAAAACGATATTAAACTTAATATCGCCAGTGATATTATTAAATTAAAATTTACCTGATCATTTGTGTTAAAGTACACCAAGATACCCAGGGATATGGATATGGGTATCAGCCCTAATATGTGAACCTTGTCACTAAAAATTTTATACCTAACAAACTATACAACTCATTATGGAAATATAGCAATAAAACTCAAAAATGCCAATATAAATTGAAATTAATTTATATTAGCTTTTATATCATTTTATATGGAACAGGTCTACCAGCGTCATCTTTCGCCAACTTACCATCTTCAAATTTTGCGGCCATGTAATTTCCATGCCCCAATCTTTCGCCTTTATACATTATTGGTTTAACAGCTTTACCATCTAATAATTTTAATTCAACGCCCTTTCCTCTGTTGCTGACGTTATTTTTTGAACCTTTTTTTCCAGCCATAGTAAAATTTATTTTTTAACTTTTCTGATATTATATCAAAGTAATCGCACTTCAGTCAATAGTATTGTTGGATTAATATAGTTATTTATTGAAAAACACACAACTATCTAATAATCAAAAACTTTTAGTATGATGGAGGTAATAGTAGGTAGCAATATCTTATTTTACTTGTCTATTTTTAGAATATCTTCATCAAGCTTATGCATCTTATATTCAAGCCCAACTCTTTCTGTAATTCCTAATTTATCACCTATTACAGCAAGCCATTTAATAAAATGTCTATTAGTTTCTTTCGCCATCTTTTGTTGTTTATGTGGCTTCAATCCTTCTATCGTTTCTAGATTGTGTTGCCTATCCATGTTCAGCTTCACATTATCTTCTTTGCTTATTACCTCTAATTTGCTCAGCAAATTTGTACTATATACGCACTTGTTATTATACTTTTCATACTCTTTATCCAATTCGTAATGAAAGTCTTCATCATTTAATGCAGTATCCCTGTTCCTTGGTTCAGAAGGATAGCTGCCATAAGCACCACTGTCTTTTTCTAATTTGGTTAGATAACTTAACGCCCATATAAAGCCCACTACAACTGGCGCGCACAGCGCCCAAACTCCGTAGTATCCAAACCATTCTGTTAGTGGAATTAACCCATAGGATGAAATCGTATATCCAATAGCGGTGGCGCATCCAAAAGTGGTTGCCGCAGTTGTGAATCG
>CAJQNX010000046.1 GCA_905479795.1 uncultured Candidatus Midichloriaceae bacterium
CTCTCTTTATTTGCTAGCCCTAGCACTTTAGAATTTCCAATTGATTCCATAATAGGCTTCAGCGCAATGATACCACTTATTCCAACAACTGTGATATCATATTTTAGACCTGCCAAATTCACAAGCTCATCATAGCCAGAAAAAATTTTTATGTCATAACCACTTAGTAGCTCTTTAAGTTCTTTGAATTTGCTACCATCACAAATTACAACATTCTTCGCTTGAAATTCTATAGCCTGCTCAGCTAGCTTCTTAACATTTTGATTGGCCGTAAGTGTTTCAACTTCATACCTATCTTTATGTTGCGATATTAAGTCCAAAGTATTGCACCCAATACTCCCAGTTGAACCTAAAATGCAAATTTTCTTTTTCATACTAAATAGAAAAATTAAGGATTAGATAAAAAAATATTGATGCTAAAAATATACTATCCATTCTATCTAATATTCCACCGTGTCCCGGCAAAATATTACCACTATCTTTAACATCAAACCTCCTCTTAAAATATGATTCCATCAAATCTCCAACTTGTCCAATTATACCTATCAAACTCAAATAAAAGCCCATAATAATTGCAAATGCTGAAAGAAAAATTTGATTCAACATAATAATAGATATTAAGCTGGGAATAATAAATGTGATAAGACTCCCTCCAATCAGTCCTGCCCATGTTTTTTTGGGGCTAATTTTTGGTATTAATTTCGGTCCTCCAATCCATGAGCCTGCAAAATATGCAGCAGAATCAAACACCCAAATACTTAAAAATAACACCGTTATTTTTAACTGTCCCCCATCGTACAATCTTATATATTTAAGAGATAGAAGTGATATCCCTATATAAATTAATATTGGTATTATCCATATTAACTTTTTTAGCTGCGATAGTTTTTTATCATTGTTAACAATCCTAATTACTTCATATATAGCAATGATAAATATTAGTCCCAAAAATAAATCAAATAAAATGCCTCCTTCAATTACTATGTAGACTACTATCGGGATTAAAACTAAAGCTGTGAGAATTCTTTTAAATAAGTTGCTCTCTAATATTTTATTTGCCATATTTCCTCTCTCTTCTATTAAAATCATCTATTGCATCCAGCAAATCCTGCTTAGCAAAATCTGGCCAATTTTTATTGATAAAATAAAGCTCCGTATAGGCAATCTGCCATAGTAAAAAATTGCTAAGTCTTTTTTCTCCACTTGTCCTAATCAATAAATCAGGATTTGGTATACTATGTGGATTTATAACAGATTCAAACAATTCTTCAATATTATTTTTATTTAAAGATTCTTTATCATATTGCTCACTGAGTTTTAAAATTGCCCTTGCTATCTCATTTTTTGCTCCATAGCTCATTGCAATAATTAAACAAAAGCTATTTTTTAAAGATTTTTCCTCAGCTTCTTTCATGGAATTTTTGATGTCTTCATCTAATTTTGAACGATCACCAATAAATATTATTCGTATATCTTTTTTGATTAATTTTTCAATATCTTTTTTTAAATAACCCCTAAACATATCCATTAATTTTGCAACTTCATCTTTTGGTCTTTGCCAATTTTCAAGAGAAAAAGCGTATAAAGTTAAATATTTTATGCCTAATTCTTTAGAAGATTCTATTATTTTTTGAGCAGATTCAATACCCTTTTGATATCCAATGATCTTTGGCAAATGTTTCTCTTTCGCCCATCTACCATTACCATCCATAATGATTGCTATATGCTGTGGAAGCTTAGGAATATTTGTTTGAATCATCAATTACCTAAATTAATTCTAAAAATTCTGACATTATTTTTTTCATCCCTTCTTTTTCAAAAAATACTTCTTTGATATTTCCATCAACAGATAGAACAATGCCTCTACCAAATTTTATATGTGAAACTTTCGTTCCAACACTAAACTTTTCTTTTTTGACTGGCTTATAATTTTCTTTCTTAATGTCTTTGAACGATGTTACACTTTTTTGTGTTGAGGTTGAAGAATTATTAAAATAATTATTTACAAGTTGATAACTGTCTTTTGGCAATTCATTAATAAATCTTGATACTTCTGAAGCTTTAAAATCTCCGTATATTCTTCTATAACATGCATACGAAATTGAAAGATTTCTTTTTGCTCTTGTTATTGCAACATATGCCAATCTTCTTTCTTCCTCCAGCCCAGATTCCTTTTCCTCTTCTATTGATCTTGAACTAGGAAAAACACCCTCCTCCCAGCCTGGTAAAAACACTGTATCAAACTCCAAACCTTTTGCGGCATGAATGGTCATAATATTAACTCTATTGCCTTCTGCAACATTATCTGCATCACTTATTAAACTAATGTACTGCAGAAAATCTTGCAAATTTTCATACTCACTTAAGCTATTAATCAACTCATTAATATTTTCAACTCTCTCCTTCGACTCATGTTTATCATCATTTCTCCACATATCAATATAACCAGTTTTATTCAATAAAACTTTTACAACATCCGTATGATTACCAGCTTCAAGCTTATTATTACTTTCGTCAATTTGTGTGATAAAATGGTTTAGTGATTCCATGGCTTTGCCTTTAATTTTTTTCTTAATAATCATTTTTTTTGTAGCATCAAACATAGATAAATTTAGCTCTCTTGCGGTGTTTAAAACATTCATAAGGGTACTATTACCAACACCTCTTTTAGGAGTGTTCACAACTCTTTCAAAAGCCAAATTATCATTATTATTAACAAGAAGCCTAATATAACCAATACAATCTTTTATTTCCAATCTGTCGTAAAATTTAGTACTACCAACTATTCTATATGGCACTCCTAAAAAATTAAGACTTTCTTCAAAATTTCTTGTTTGGTAACCAGCTCTGACTAAAATTGCTACTTCTGACAGAGTAGTTTTTTTCATTCTTTCAAGCATGTCAATTTCATCTGCAATTGCCCTTGCTTCCTCTTTATCATCATAATAATTCACGATTTTGACCTTGTCTCCCTCTCTCTTATCAGTCCACAAACTTTTTGAATGCCTATTTGTATTATTAGCAATTAATTTGCTAGCTAAATTCAAAATGTGTTGGGTTGAGCGATAATTTTTCTCAAGTCTTACCACTTTAGCATCAGGATAATCTTTATCAAATTTAAGAATATTTGTAATTTCTGCCCCTCTCCACGCATATATGGATTGATCATCATCACCAACACAACAGATATTATTGTTATTTTGAGATAAAGTTCTTAGCCATAAATATTGAGCAATATTAGTATCCTGATATTCATCAACCAATATGTATTTAAATTTGTTTTGATAATACGAACAAATATCCAAATGATTGTTAAAAAGTTGAATGTTATTTAAAAGTAGATCTCCAAAATCCATAGCATTATAATTTTTCAGCCTACTTTGGTATTCAGTGTATAATTGATTCAATTTGCCACTTGCAAAATGTTCAGCTTCATTAACTGGTAAATTTTCAGGGATTATCGCTCTGTCTTTAAACCTGTTAATGTAATAAAGCAACCCCTTTGGAGAAACGCTTTTTTCATCAAGTTTATAGTCTTTAATCAATTGTTTAGTCAATCTTAATTGGTCATCTTGATTTATAATAGTAAAGTCACTAGTATAGCCTAAAACTTCTGCATGACGTCTCAAAATTTTCGCAGCCATTGAATGAAAAGTTCCTATATTCATCGAACTAGTTACATTTTCCAAAAAGCTTTCAACTCTTTGTTTCATTTCACTAGCTGCTTTGTTAGTAAATGTCACAGCTAGAATTTGTGATGGAAATGCAATATTATTATTGAGGATATGTATAATTCTCGAGGTCAAAACTTTTGTTTTTCCAGTTCCTGCACCTGCTAAAATTAACAAAGGACCATTTATATGTGAAACAGCTTCTAGCTGATTTTCATTTAACCCCGATAAATAGTCCCCTTTAGAATTTTCCATTTAAAAATTTTTTTATTTATTTTGAAAGTGGTAATTTTTCAACATTTTGCAGTTTATTTTTTATTACATTACCTTTATATTCAGCCTCACCTATAGCTTTGCTAGCCTGGTCTAATTTTACTTTTGTTTTACTTAAAATGCCAACGAAGTTAGAAAATTCATGTTTCACTGTATCTAATAATTTCCAAACCTCACTTGACCTTTTCTCGATAGCTAACGTTTTAAAACCCATTTGAATACTGTTGAGCAGTGCTGTTAAGGTAGTCGGGCTGGTGATTATTACGCGATATTCACGCTGAAGTTTTTCAAGTAAATCAGGAATTCTAACTACTTCTGCATACAGACCCTCAACAGGTAAAAACATCACTGCAAAATCTGTACTGTGAGGTGGCTTAATATATTTTTCATTTATGCTTTTAGCTTCCTTCTTAATAGTAATTTCTAATATTTTTATTTGTTTTTCAATATTAAGCTTATCACCTTCTTCATAAAATTCTATAAGCTTATGGTACTCCACCATTGGCAATTTTGCATCAATAGGTAATAAAGTATCTGTATTTTCATCATCTTTATTGGGTAATTTTAAAGCATACTCTACTCTTTGATTACTTAAGGGATCTATTTTGGCATTCTCTGTATATTGCTCCTCACTTAAAACTTGTTTTAAGATACTACCTAATTGAACTTCTCCCCAAATACCTTTTGTTTTAACATTAGTAAGTACTTTTTTTAAATCTCCCACACCTGTGGCAAGATTTTGCATTTCTCCTAAACCCTTATGCACCATTTCAAGTTGATTGCTAACAAGCTTAAAAGATTCTCCTAATCTTTTCTCTAAAGTGGATTGAAGTTTTTCTTCTACCGTTACTCTAATTTCATCTAATTTTTTTTGACTATTTTCTTGCATCTGATTAACCTTTTCTTCCATTGATCGTCTCATATTTTCAATTTTACTTTCATTTAATTCTGCAATCTGGACCAATTGTTTTTGCATAGAATCCAATTGTTTTTGTTGATTTAAGTGATTATTTTCAATTTGTTTCGAGATGCTGTTATGTAAAAAATTTACTTGTTTATCGAAAAAATTATTTAAGTGATTTAATGATGACTTTTGTTCTAATATTATATCCTTTAAATTTTCTGAATTTTTAGTGTTTTTATTAACTACAATATAAGTTAAAGCTACTACGCAAAATATTAATAGCAATAGTGATATTGTTGTAATTATAAATACAATGTTCATAAATTACACTAGCTAATTAATTTTTTAAAAAAGTATTTTATACCTTGAAAAACTCTTTTAATAACCCCTGATTTTTCAACATCTGTACTTGCAATAAGATCCACCTCTTTAATTAATATCTTTTCTTTGTTATCCATAATTTTTAATTTACCAACTATAGCACCCTTTTGAATTGGGGCTTCCAGTGGCTCATTAAATTTTGTTAAAAATAATAAATTTTTCATTCTGTCATATTCCAAAGGTACAGTAATTATAATTTCACTTTGTACATTTAATGATATTTGATTTAAATTTCCATATATCACATCAGCTTCAACAACTTCTTTTTGTCCCTTAAACAATGTTAAATTTTTAAAATTTGAAAAACCAAAATCAAGAATCTTTTTTGCTTCTAATTCTCTTTCTTTTTCGCTTTTAAGACCATTTATCACAGCAATTAATCTTCTTCCGTTCTTTTTTGCACTAATCACTATGCCATGTCCGGCTATATCGGTCTTCCCAGTCTTTATTCCATCTACACCATATAAACCAATCAGAGTATTTCTATTGTTTTGTCTTACCTTATTAAAGGAATATTGTTTGATTGAATGATAGTAATAATATTCAGGAAAATCCTTAACTAATCTAGTCGCTAAAACCGCTAAATCTCTTGCGCTCATTAAATGCCCTTCATCTGGCCATCCCGTACTATTTTTAAAAACAGTATCTTTAAGACCTAATTTATGTGCAAATATATTCATTTCATTAGCAAACTCTTCTTCACTTCCATGCAAACTTTCTGCTAAAGCAATAGATGCATCATTTCCAGATAAAACTATAACCCCTTTTATGAGTTCATCTACTGAAACTTGTTGCCCTGATTTTAAAAACATTTTTGAACCACCTTTTTTAGAGGCATTACGACTAATTATAAATTTATCAGATAACTTTAACGTCCCATCCTGTAATTTTTTAAATGCAATATATGATGTCATGATTTTTGTCATAGACGAAGGCGCCATCGGGACATTTCCTTTTTTATCATATAGTACTTCACCACTTTCATAATCAAGTAAATATGCATATTCAGCACTCGTGTTAAAATTTGTTGAAAAAATGTTATCTTGAGCTAAAGCAAAAGTTATTGTATGAGTTATAAAAAAGAATGTTATAAAAATTTTATACATTATTGAATTAAACATTGAAATATATGAAAAATAATTTGTCTTTAATTGGTTTTTTAGTCTATCTTTGCTTACTATGTAGCCTAGGTTCAGTAGAAGCAAAAACCAACATAGAGAAACAACAAAGAAATATAGGTAATTGGATAACATATATTGAGAAAAAAGGTAAGCAAAAAATATGTTATACCTATTCTACTCCTATTAAAACTATGTCATACATGGGAGAAAGAAGCACTCCATATGTTAATATTAATTATCTAGGAACAAATAAATTCTCAATTACGGCTTATGCTGGTTATGATTTATCTAAGCAACATCCTGTCATTATGACTATTGATCAGGATAAAAAACATAGCTTAAATAATTCTTATGAAAATTATGCTGCAACGTACAATAGTGATCAAGACAATTATCTAATAAATCTATTAATTAAAACCACGATAGACTATTTTTCAATTAAGAGTTATGATAATGACAAAAATTTTGCTTTAGATTATTATAGTCTGTCAGGCTTCAAGGAATCTCTTCAATATTTAAAAAATCATTGTACTTAAAATAATATGCATTTTATAGACGAAGCAAAAATTTATCTTAAAGCTGGTGATGGTGGCAATGGCACAGCAAGTTTTAGAAGAGAAAAATATATACAATTTGGTGGACCTAATGGAGGCAATGGTGGCAGAGGTGGTTCAATCATATTGAAGGTCGAGCAAAATTTAAATACTCTGATTGACTTTAGATATAAGCAACATTTTAAAGCCCCTAAAGGAGCAAAAGGACAAGGAAGTGATATGACTGGAAAATCAGGTGAAGAGTTAATCATTTACGTACCACAAGGAACACAAATTCTTTCTGAAGATAGGAAATATATCTTATATGAATTAAATCAAGCAGGACAAGAAGAAGTTATAATTAAGGGTGGTAGAGGCGGTCTAGGAAACAGCAATTTTAAATCCTCTAGGAATCAAGCTCCAAGAAAATTTACAGAGGGTGAGATTGGTAATGAAATGTGGGTATGGTTAAATTTAAGATTATTATCAAATATTGGATTGCTAGGACTCCCCAATGCTGGAAAATCTACCTTTCTATCAAAGGTAACATCAGCTAAGCCAAAAATTGCAAATTACCCATTCACCACTTTAAAACCTCAGTTAGGAGTTGTTTATTATGAGCATAATGAATTTACAATAGCAGATATCCCAGGTTTAATAGAGGATGCAAGCCTAGGACAGGGGCTTGGAATAAAATTTTTAAAGCACCTAGAAAGGTGTGAAGTACTTTTACATATTATAGATATTACAAGTGATGATATAATAAATAATTATAAAATAATTAGAAAAGAATTAAAAAATTACGGCAATCTCATAGATAAGAAAGAGCTAATTTTATTATCAAAAATAGATATGCTTGATAATGAGCAAATAATAAAAAAGAAAAAAGA
>CAJQNX010000047.1 GCA_905479795.1 uncultured Candidatus Midichloriaceae bacterium
TTTACTTTTCCGCCATTCAACAATATCATTGCGTATTTTCTCAAGTGTAATTTTTTGCATAGTAACTTGCCTTTTTTATTTAAGGTCAAATTTACCATTTACCCACATGATCTGTCACGCAGGCTTACCGGAAGGACACATAGTATCGATCTTAGGCAGTGTGAGTATAGCGTGCATTACAGCTTTTCTCCCAGCTATTTACGAAAGACTTGCTCATAAGCTCAATAATGATTGTGGATATAACTTGCCAAGTTTTTCTAATACATCTGTAGGACAATATTATTTCAAAAGCGCAGTTGGAAATAATATTGGATATGTTTGTGGATTAGATGGTGTATGCACAGAAGTTCACATAGAGCAAAATCTAGATCATATTGCAAATAACATATAATGGTTAAAATGGGGTTATAAGTATTATGACCTCACTCAATGTGATAAATATCATTTATCAATAGAAGATAGAATATTCTTATGTTATAACTTTCTATAAATAGTCGTTTAACACATACCTACGTAATTATGCCGAAGTTAAAGATTAATAATACAGAAATTGAAGTCCCTGAGGGTTACACAGTCATTCAAGCATGTGAGAAAGCTGGGGTTGAAATTCCCAGATTTTGCTATCATGACAAATTGAAAATAGCTGGAAATTGCAGGATGTGTTTGGTGGAAATGGAAAGGGCGCCAAAACCTGTGGCAAGTTGTGCGCAAGTGGCAATGGAAGGAATGGTGATTCATACTAATACCCCACTTGTGAAAAAAGCCAGAGAAGGGGTGATGGAATTTTTACTTGCCAACCACCCATTAGACTGCCCTATATGTGATCAAGGCGGAGAGTGTGATCTGCAGGAACAAGCTATGAAGTATGGTAGAGCTGAAAGTAGGTATAAAGAAGAAAAACGCTCTGTGAAAGATAAGGATTTTGGCCCATTAATTCAAACGCATATGACAAGGTGTATTCATTGCACAAGGTGCGTCAGGTTTATTGAGGATATTGCAGGCACATATGAATTAGGTGGCATTGGAAGAGGAGAGGACGTTGAAATTACAAATTATATTGAAGGTGGCGTTAAATCTGAGTTATCTGGAAATATTATTGATTTATGTCCAGTAGGTGCGCTGACCTCAAAACCATATGAATTCAAGGCAAGAAATTGGGAATTACACAAAACTCAATCAATCGATGTTATGGACGCAGTTGGCTCAAATATCATAGTCAACACTAGAGGAAATGAGGTGATGAGGGTATTGCCACTCACTAATGATAATATTAATGAAGAATGGATATCTGATAAAACAAGATTTTCTTATGATGGTCTTAAATATCAGAGACTTGATAGACCGATGATTAAGGGGAAAAATAAATTAGTAGAATGCAGTTGGGAGGTGGCGCTTGAAACACTTGCAAAAAAAATAAATTCCACTAATGCTAGCAAAGTTGGTGCTATAGCAGGTGATTTAACTGATGTAGAAACAATGTTGGTAGTTAAAAATTATCTTGAAGCACTAGGTAGCGAAAATCTTGATTGCAGGCAAAACGGCAGTAAATTATCAAATAATAATAGAGCTGAATATGTTTTCAACACATCAATTAATGGCATTGAAGAAGCTGATCATTGCTTATTAATTGGCTGTAACCCAAGGCATGAAGCAACAATAGTTAATGCTAGAATCAGAAAAGCTTACTTGAATAATAAGCTTCCTGTTGCTTTGATAGGCAACAAATACGATCTAACCTATCCTTATAAGTATCTTGGTAATAACCCTTGGATATTAAAACAAATTACTGATGGTGATCATCCACTGTGTAAGGATTTGAAAACGGCAAAAAACCCTATGCTTATTTTTGGCGAGCACTTAACAACTAAAGCTGATTTTGAAGCCTACGAATACTTTATGACTAAATTATTAAATCAATATAACTATCTCGGCAAAAGTTGGAATGGATACAACATTCTTCACACAGCGGCTTCAAGAGTAGGAGGGTTAGACATAGGATTTATACCAAATGATAAGAGCATGGATACAAATCAAATCCTTCAAAAATGCGAAATAATTATATTACTTGGAGCAGATGAGATAGATTTAAAAAAAGTTAACCCAAAAGCGTTTATTGTTTATATTGGACATCATGGAGATATAGCTGCTGAAATTGCAGATATAATTCTTCCAGCACCAGCGTTTACCGAAAAAAGTTCTACGTATGTAAACTTAGAGGGCAGGGCGCAAAATACATATTCTGCAATTGAGCCACTTGGAGAAGCTCAGATTGATTGGAAAATTATTTTAGATTTAGCAAAGTTAACTGGTGTTAAATTACCATATTCAAAGCTTAGTGAGATTAGGGAAGTGATGGCTAAAACCAATCCTGTTCTTAAAAATACGGAGGATTTAATTAACAATAAATTAACTAAAACTCCACTAAAACAGAAAAATTTTACAAAAGACATATTCGATAATCAACCTTCGAATTACTACTTAACCAACGCAATTTGCAGAAATTCTATAACTATGAGAAAATGC
>CAJQNX010000048.1 GCA_905479795.1 uncultured Candidatus Midichloriaceae bacterium
ATCGTAATTATTTAAGTTGATCATTTTTTTAATAATAATTTTTTCCAATTTCTATTTCTGATTTACCATTTTGCGTTCTCCATTTATTAGTGTCTCTTAAGGAATAAACACAACCACAAAATTCTTGTTTGTAAAAACTTTCATCTTTTGCTATCTCATACATCCTTGAACTACCACCACCTTTTCTCCAATTATATGTCCAATAACTAATTCCAGGATATTTAGAAGCTGATTTTATGCCACATTCATTGATTTGTTCCATATTTTTCCACCTTGAGATGCCAAGGGAACTTGAAATGATTTCAAATCCATTCTCATATGCAAATAGCGCTGTTCTATCAAATCTCATATCAAAACACATCGTGCATCTCTTTCCTCTTTCAGGTTCAAGTTCCAAACCTTTTGCTCTTTTGAACCAGTTTTGAACATCATAATCAGCATCAATGAAATCTATCCCCAATTTTTTAGCATACTTTACATTTTCATCTTTTCTAATTTCATATTCTTTTTTAGGATGAATATTAGGATTGTAAAAAAATATTGTTAAGTTGATTCCTGATTCTACCATGGCCTGAATGACTTCTCCAGAACAAGGAGCGCAACAAGAGTGTAGTAGAACCTTTGCATTTTCTTTTGGCGAAACTAATTTTTCTCTTTTATTCAAGGTATGCACATCTAAAACAGTTGATAAATGCATAGTACATAATTTATGCATTTTATTCAATCATTGTTATCATTTTATGAAATAGTAATGAATCAAATGCTTATGCAATTTCTATTACTGCTTTTTTCAAATCCATTTTTTACCAACCTCTCCCCAACACAATACTTATTGTTGATATTTAAGTGATAAAAAAATATTATTAATAATAAACAGGGGGTTATTTATGCGGTGATTGTATTTCTTTTTTTTGTCTATCTAAATTAACCATTTCTATAAATGAAGTTGGCTTATTATCTATTAACTCATATTGTTTGCTTTGTTGGGGTTCAACAATATTTATCTTATCTTTTATTAAGCCTAGAATTGCTGTTTCATTTGTAGGTAATTGCATAAATTCTGGTAATATTTGATTTATAGCATGCGCTATTGCTAAAAAAACCCTTTTTAAAGAAGCGGCATCAGGATTGGAGCTGAAGGGATTCCAAGTATCTCTATGGTTTAAGTCATAAAGATTTATTTTCCTCTGACCCGTACAAACCTCTATAAAATATTTTGGATTTTCTTTTACAATATTTTTAAATTTATTACTATCTAATGTCCATTCCTTAGTATTTTCATCTTTGGTAATGCAAAGATCAATTTTTAACTCAGTTGCAAAATTTTTTAAAGAGGTTTGTCTTTCTTTCATAGTGCTGGTTAAATGAGTTTTGATAGTAGCAGAAATATCATCATCCTTTTTGAATGTTACTCCAAGCCTCTCTCCAAATTGTCTTAGTGCTTCAGGAGAATAAAATGTTTCTACCTCTTTAAGAGATTTTGATATAGTGTCAGCTATATTAAACTTTGCAACCCTTTCCAGCTCTTGAATAAAATTATCATTTAACTTCATCTCTCTGGGAAATTCCCTAAAATGATTTGTGGGACCAAATCCTGGTAAATGCTCTGATATTGAATGCGGATTTATCTCTCCTTTTAAAGCCTCAAATGCAGCTCCAAAATCTATACGTACCAATTTTGGATCTTTAGTTTGCTCTCTTACTACGCCTATATTTCCCCAATGAACATCAAAATCTCCGATCAATAATGATGTAGCCATAACTTTAGGAAAACCAGTGTAACCGCTCTCTTGTAATCCTTGTCTAAATATATCTTTTTCACTACCAATAGAGCCTACTGCCCTAGGTCTATCTTTTGGCGGTGTGAGACCTACCTCTTCATAGATATCTTTATATAAATCTTTATAGTTATCAAAGAAAACAGAAACTAAATATACGTCAGAATCTTTTTCAACACCCTCTGTTGATTCAGGAATTCTTGCTAAATGTAATTCAGGGGAGTGATCTTTAACAGTTGCATTGTGTATTCTAGCGCCCAAAAATTCAGCTATATCCTGGGCATAATTATCTTGCTTAACTAAAGCTACCTTATCTCCAGACTTATAAACGCCACCAAAATTACCAGAAGGTCTCGCTCCTCCTTCTTTCTTACCAATTTTCTCCCAACTTGCATTATTTATAATTACCTCACCCATGCGCTTACCAAATAAAATCACATAAGTTCAGTCTATTTAGAAAAAATAATTGCGTCAAATTAAATAACTTGATTTATTGTGGTATAATCTTATAAATTGAACATGTAAACTTGAACACTTAACTTACAAAACTATTTAGAATGATTTCATTTTTAGTATATTTTTCAATGGCGATGATATTATTCGCATCACTAATGGTGATTTCTTCAAGAAATCCAATCTATTCGGTATTGTTTTTAATACTAACTTTTTTTTGTTCTTCAGGTCTGATGGTGATGTTAGAAGCAGAGTATATTGCAATGATAATAATTATTGTGTATGTAGGAGCGGTGGTGATATTATTTTTGTTTGTGATTATGATGCTTGACGTTAGTAATTCTGATTTCAAAACATCGTCCACTAAAACAATGCCGTATGTAGTGTTATCAGCGATGATATTTTTAGCCGTCTTTATTTATGCGCTATATAAATCAAAGGTAAACTTTGAAGCTATAACTCTTTTAAATAACAAAGATGCAGAATTATTTGAAAATTCATTAAGATATATTGGAACTAGATTGTACACAGAATACATATTAGAATTTCAAATTGCAGGAGTAATATTGTTTTTAGCTATGATTGGTTCAATAACATTGGTACATAGAAAATCAAATAGGTTAGTTAAGAAGCAAAATATTACCGATCAAATAATGAGGAGCAAAAAGGAATCAATAGATTTAGTAGATGTTAAGTCAAGATCGGGAGTCAAAATATGATAAATAATTTATTAATTGGTGACGTTTCAATTAATCACTTTCTAATTTTCACATCCATATTGTTTTTAATTGGTATATGCGGAATAATGATTAATAAAAAAAGTATAATCAATATTTTGTTTTCAATAGAAATTATGCTACTTTCTGTAAATTTAAATTTTTTAGCTTTTGCAAAAATGCTTCAAGATATTACAGGGCACATTTTTGTAATATTTATACTAACTATAGCTGCAGCTGAAGCGGCAATTGGCCTTGCAATATTAGTTTTGTTTTTTAGAAATAAAAAAAGTATTAATATAGATAAAACTAAAGATTTAAGAGGATAGAAAGCATTATGTTTAGTATTAAATATTTAGCAATATACACACTGTTCTTACCTATAATAGCTTCTGCTATTGTTGGTTTAAGTACACGCTCTTTAACAGCAAGGATAGCTCAAATTATAACTACATCTGCAATTTTTGCTTCTACAATTCTTTCTATCATAATATTTGATTATGTAGCATTGAAGCAAAATGTAGTGCACATAAAATTATTAAAATGGGTGGATATATCATTTTTTAAAGCTTATTGGTCCATTTATATAGATTCAATCACAGCTGTTATGCTAGTGGTGGTGAATTTAGTATCATTCTTAGTTCATGTATATTCAATTGGTTATATGTCTCATGACACACATAAGCAGAGATTTATGGCATACTTATCTCTTTTTACATTTTTCATGCTGGTCTTGGTAACATCAGATAACTTGTTACAGCTTTTTGTTGGATGGGAAGGTGTTGGACTTAGTTCATTTTTATTAATAGGATTTTGGTTTAAGAAAAAAAGTGCTGCAAATGCAGCTATAAAAGCTTTTTTAGTTAATAGGGTAGGTGATATAGGGCTAGCACTATCTATAATTTTGATCGCCTTAACCTTTAAAACTATTGAATATCAACAAATTTTTGCAAATTTAGATAGGGTATACGATACATATTTTTCATTATTTGGAATAGATTTTTCCACCATTGACACAATTTGCATATTGATGTTTATAGGTTGTATGGGTAAATCAGCACAACTAGGGTTACACACATGGTTACCAGATGCTATGGAAGGTCCAACCCCTGTATCAGCCTTGATTCATGCAGCAACAATGGTTACAGCAGGAGTATTCCTGCTAGTTAGATGCTCTTTTATATTTGAGCATTCACAAATTGCATTAAATATTATAACAATTATCGGGGCGGTAACTTGTTTGTTTGCTGCATCCATTGCTATTGTCCAAACTGACATTAAGAAGATTATTGCTTATTCAACTTGCAGCCAATTAGGCTATATGTTTTTTGCTTGTGGAGTTTCTGCCTATTCAGTAGCAATGTTCCATCTAATGACGCATGCATTTTTCAAGGCTTTATTGTTTTTGGGGGCAGGGAGTGTAATTCATGCAATAAATAATGAGCAAGACATAAGAAAAATGGGTGGATTATATAAATTGTTACCATATTCATATATTTTAATGTGGGTAGGCTCTCTTGCCCTTGCTGGAATATTTCCATTTGCCGGCTATTTTTCTAAAGATTTGATATTAGAAAGTGCATATTTATCTCAAATAGGATTTGGAGATTTTGCATTTTGGATGGGTATTGCTGCCGCTTTCTTAACCGCTCTTTATTCTTGGAGGTTAATCATAGTAGTCTTCCATGGAGAATCAAAATTAGAAAAAAATGTTATTAAAAATATTCATGAAGCACCAAGTTCAATGATGATTCCAATGATTATTTTAGCTCTAGGCGCGATGTTTAGTGGTGGTATTGGTGAATATATATTGAAAATGGCAAATTCTTCTAGTAGTTTTTGGAATGGTGCTATAGCAAGCGTTATGAAGCATGAGGGTGACGTTCATATTATATCTATATTTATAAAATATTTACCATTGATCGTAGGACTTTTAGGTATTGTAATTGCCTATGTAATTTATTGGAATAATAAAAATTTATCAAATTTTGTATCAGATAAGCTCAAGTTAATACATAGAATCTTACTAAATAAATATTATTTTGATGAAATTTATAACTCTCTGTTTGTAAGTTGCATTAAAAAAATTAGTAATTTATTTTGGAATATTATTGATAATAGTATTATTGATGGGATACCAAACAGCTTAGCTAGGATTGTATATAATTTTTCCAAAGTGTCACGTAATTTGCAAACAGGAGTGATATACCACTATTCATTTATTATGTTTATTGGTGTATTAACAATGATTTGTTTTGTTGTATTTAATTAATATGAATAGTATGCCAATTTTAACATATTTAATATTTTTACCATTATTAGGTTCAATCTTAATATATTTGGTTAATATTTTTAATAAAAATTTAAATACTGCTGTTTACGCTGTTATTTCAGCAATTCAATTATTACTAGGGATTTTTATGTGGTCGATGTTTGATCCAAAAAATCCAAATTTTCAATTTGAAGAAAAATTTATATGGTTTGAACAATGGAATGTGTATTATTCACTAGGTATTGACTCCTTTTCTCTTTATTTTATATTATTGACAATTTTTCTCATCCCCATATGCATATTTGTAGGCTTGAGGTCTGCAAAAGAAAACAAAACCCTTTTTATATCACTTTTCTTTATATTAGAATCATGTGTTATTGGTGTTTTTTCTGCAAAAGATCTAATTTTATTTTATGTATTCTTTGAGGCATTTTTAATCCCTATGTATTTCATTATTGGGATATGGGGAAGTAAAAATAGAGTTTATGCTTCTATTAAATTTTTTATTTACACTCTCTTTGGTTCAATTTTAATGCTATTGGCAATTTCCTATATATTTATTAATGAGCCTACTACCGACATCTCAGAATTAAGCAAATATTTGCGAAATTATCCATTTGAAACTCAAAAATTATTATGGATTGCCTTTTTTGTTTCTTTTGCAATAAAAATTCCTTTGTGGCCATTTCATACTTGGTTACCAGACGCTCATGTTGAAGCTCCAACAAGTGGTTCTGTAATATTAGCAGGAGTGTTATTAAAAGTGGGTGGCTATGGTTTACTTAGATTTAATCTACCAATGTTTCCTGATGCATCAATATATTTTGCTGAATATGTATGGTGGTTAAGCATAATTGCGGTTATATACACATCAATTATAGCCTTAATGCAAACTAATATGAAAAAAATGATTGCATATTCATCTGTTGCACATATGGGATATGTTGTTGCAGGTATCTTTACATTTAGTCAAATTGGAATACAAGGTGCAGTCTTTCAAATGATAAGTCATGGCTTGGTTTCTAGTGCACTTTTTCTATGTGTAGGAATTTTATATGAGCAGACGCATACAAAAGAAATTGAACATTACCAGGGATTAGCTCAAAGAATGCCTAAATTTTCTTTATTGTTCACTGTATTTGTAATGGCATCGATAGGTTTGCCAATTACATCTGGTTTTGTAGGTGAATTTTTGGTTTTACTAGGAGCCTTTGAAGTAAAAACCTTATATGGAGTACTATTAGCCTTAGGTATGGTATTAGGAGCCTCCTATATGCTTTGGCTATATATTAGGATAATTTTTGGAGACCAAGAGAAAGTATTGCAGATTTTAAGGGATATAAAAACACCTGATCGCATAATATTAACTTTGATTGCTATAATGGTAATCTTTATAGGAATTTACCCAAAAATAATTAATGACTATTCATTAAAAAATTCAGTAAATCTAGCTCACTCAATGAATTTGTCTGAAGCTACAAAATCAAATAATGGACTATGAGATGATATTAAAAACTTTATTAACTAACATATATTATATTTCACCAGAAGTTATAATATTGCTTGGAATTTTTATATCTACCTTAACAGGTTTGTTTATCAAAAAAAATCCCGTTAGAACTGCAAGCAATCTTATAATTTTAACTTTCATTATTAGTGTTTATCAAATTTTAAGTATTGGTGAAGGCCAGCATTTATTATTTAATAATTCTATAATTGTATCTAACTTTACTCAATTTAGTAAAGTTATAATATTGTTATGTAACTGCGTCGTTCTCATAATATTTTCTTATTTTGGCTATAAATCAACTAATAAATTAGCATCTTTTGAGATACCAATACTAATTGCATTATCAACACTCGGAATGTGTATTTTTGTTAGTAGTAACAGCCTATTAACCTTTTATTTAGGATTGGAATTGTTTAGCCTAGCCTTATATATACTAATTGCAACAAACAAAAGTAATAGCAAGTCAATTGAGGCAAGTTTAAAATACTTCATTTTAGGTGCTATCAGCTCAGGGGTATTTTTATTTGGAGCATCTTTAATTTATGGAAATTCTGGCACAATTAATTTTGATGAAATAAGCTTTATATACCTCACAAACTATTGTACAAATTTTTGTATTTATAGCCAAAATTTAGTGTTTTTAACAGGATTAATTTTACTTATAACCACCGTGCTATTCAAACTTTCATTAGTTCCTTTTCATAATTGGACTCCTGATGTATACGAAGGTTCACCAAGTTCAATTACTGTGCTTTTAGCTTCCTCCGCTAAATTTGCTGCATTAGTAATCTTCTTAAGA
Source organism: uncultured Candidatus Midichloriaceae bacterium (assembly GCA_905479795.1). Lineage (GTDB taxonomy): Bacteria > Pseudomonadota > Alphaproteobacteria > Rickettsiales > Midichloriaceae > Aquirickettsia. Next base: position 7,529 of record CAJQNX010000048.1, read on the forward strand.
TTAGTGTTTGAACCATTGATAATGATTAAAGAACAATTACAGCAAATATTAATAGTTGTTTCAATTTTATCCATTTTATTTGGAAATATTGTAGCTTTGATACAAAGCAACATCAAAAGATTACTTGCCTACAGCGCTATTGGTAACATGGGGTTTATTTTAATGAGTGTAGTGTCTTATACTAAAAGTGATTTAAAATATACGATTTTCTATGCAATAACCTATATAATTCAAATTCTCACATTCTTTGCTTTGATTATAGTTTTAAAGCGAAAATCAAATTTTAATTTTAAATTAGATAAGCTAAAAGGTTTATCTAAAAATAATTCTTATATTTGCTTCTCATTAGCTGTTGTATTATTTTCAATGGCAGGAATACCACCTTTAGCAGGGTTTTGGGCTAAATTTTATATATTTATTATATTAATAAAATCAAACGCCTATTATTTAGCTATTATAGCTTTCATTGCAACAGTTATTGGTGCTTTTTATTATATAAATATAATTAGGAAAATGTATTTTGATAAAGAGCAAAAGGATTTAATTACACCAAAAATCAAATTAAATTTCATAGAAATTTTGGTTATTGCATTGGGAGTTGCGTTTAACATTTTGTATATATTATTTCCATCGTATATGCTAAAAATAATTAGTCATTATGTATAAAATTTTAATAGGTAAATTATGTTGTTAGCCATTGATATAGGTAATAGTGACGTTACTATTGGAATGTTTGAAAAAAATCAAATTGTAAATAAATGGAGAATTAGCACTCCTAAGCACTGTACTGAAGATGAATATGCAAGTAAGATATTGCCATTTTTTCAACATGCGGAAATTGATTGCACAAAAATTAAAGGAGTGATAATTTCATCTGTGGTTAGAAGTGTTACTAAGACAATGGCAATATTTATTGAAAAATACATAAAATTAACGCCAATAATTGCCTCTGAAATAAAGCATGATCTAAATATCAAAATTGATAATCCAAAAACATTAGGATCAGATATTTTAGCAAATGCAATTGCAGTTAATAAACTTTATAATGAAAATTGTATATTTATCTCTTTTGGTACTGCATTAGTAATAAGTGTAGTTACAAAAAGCAAAGATTTATTAGGAGTTTTGATTATGCCTGGTATGCACACTGCGCTTAATGGATTAATTCAAAATGCTGATCAACTATCACATACTAATCTTTCTAAACCTGACCATATACTTGGCAAAAATACTGAAGATTCAATTAGATCAGGAATGTTTTATTTGTATAAAAAATCTGTGAATGGAATTATTAATAAAATTAAACAAGATTTAGATTTAAACTTTAGGGTCATTGCTACTGGAGGCAATGCAAATTTAATTCAAGGTGAAATTAAGTCTATTGATATATTTGAACAAAATTTAACTTTAGAAGGGCTGAAGTTTTTATATGAAATGTATAAGAATAAAGAATGAAAACAAAAGATAATAACGTAGCATCAGATACTAGAAAAGTAAGGTGTTCTGGCTCAGAAGGAAGCCTAGGTCACCCTTTAGTATATTTAACTATCAAGAAAGAGAAAATTTCTTGCCCATATTGCAGTAGAGAGTTCACTTATAGAGATGTGATAAAAAAAGGAAAGCAGATTTAAATGAAAACTAACAATGCATATAAAAATCAGGGAATCATTATTGCGCTTTTTTGCTTATTAATTCTTTTCCTTGTCTTTAAATTTATCAACATTATTACTCCCTTTATTTTAGGCTTTGTTTTTGCCTATATGTTAGAGCCAATAATCAGTTATGTAACTGTAAAGAAGAAATTTAATAAAACTCTTTCAATTTTTATTATATTAACGACCTTTTTTACTATTTTTTTTATAATTTTATACTATTTAATTCCTGGATTAATTAACCAGACAAATGAATTGATAGTCAAATTGAATGTAAAAAAATATTTTACTCAAGCAATGGGAACGGACAAAATTATTGAATTTTTAAATGCTAAATTTCCAGCCTTAGCAAATGCAGTTCAAAATGGAGTAGATAATATATCTACTTTCTTCTTTAAGTTCTCAAATGAAATATTTGCCAATATTGTTCAATCTGGTAAGATAATACTGAATTTGGCGACTATTTTGTTGATAACGCCGATATTAACGTTCTATTTTGCTTTAGATATGCAGAAAATCTTAGATACTTTAAAAAATTTCATCCCTATAAGTCATAAAAATGACGTTATAAAGCTTTTTAAAGATATCAATGGCACCATAGCTAAATATTTAAGAGGACAGGTTACTGTTTCAATTATATTAGCTGCTTACTACAGTATTGCTCTGTTTATTTTGCAAGTTGATTATGCACTTGTCCTTGGTATATTTTCTGGGCTGTCACTTTTTGTTCCTTATTTTGGAATAATGTTCAGTTTTATATTAACTTCGATTCTTGCATTTGTACACTTTAAGACTACAAGCATTATTGTTTATTTAGCAATAGTATATGTTATGGGACATATCATAGAGGGGGTATTTATAACACCAAGACTTATGGGGAAAAGTTTAAATCTTCATCCACTATGGATATTTTTTGGACTTTTTGTTGGTGGTAGTTTATTAGGTTTTTTTGGAATATTATTTGCAATTCCATTGACAGCAATAATTGCCGTGATTATAAGATTCTTTATAAAAGCATATAAAAAAAGCAAACTATATAAATATTAGGTGATAACTTTATGGATTCTATTGATAACGATACTAAACAAATTTTAAAGCAATATATCGAACGCATTGAAAGATTAGAGGAAGAAAAAAATAACATCAACAATGATATTAAGGATTTATTACTTGATGCAAAAGCAAAAGGTTTTGTGCCAAATATAATTAAGCAGGTGATAAAAGTTAGGAAAATGGATGCTGATAAGCTCAATGAACAAGAAGCACTTTTTGAGCTTTATAAAAATGCTGTGGGGTTAGAGTAATAAAATGCGTCTAAGCAAATTTTTACTACATACAACAAAAGATATAACTTCAGAAGCAAAGCTTATATCACATCAGTTAATGTTAAAAAGTGGCATTATAAAGCAAATTTCTTCAGGGGTATATTGTTGGCTTCCGCTTGGGGTTAAAATTTTAGATAAAATTAAATGCGTTATAAAGCAGCAACTTGATGATATTGATAGTCACGAAATTATCTTACCATCTTTGCAACCACTTTCAATATGGGAAAAATCAGGAAGAGCATTAGAAGAATCAGATCTCAAATCACAAATTTTTCATCTTGCAGATAAAAAGCAAAATAAATATGTTTTACCACCTTCTGGTGAAGAGGCTATAACTGATTTATTCAATAGCAGTGTTCAATCATATAAGAATGTTAACAAAATTCTTTATCAAATAACCTGGAAATTTAGAGATGAAATTAGACCTAGGCATGGGGTTATGAGGGCAAAAGAATTTTTAATGAAGGATGCGTATTCATTTGATATAAGCAAAGAAAATGCTCTCCTTAGTTATGAAAAAATTCTTGCAACATATCTTAAAATATTTAAAGAGTTAGAACTAGAAGTTATTCCTGTCTTAGCTCCTACAGGTGCGATGGGAGGTGATTATAGCCATGAATTTCATGTTTTAGCACAAAATGGTGAAAGTCTAATATATTATCAAAATGAACTATTGGAATACCTTAAGAACGAGAATTTTTCACTTAAAGAATATGAGAAATTTTATGCTAAAGAAGAAGAAAAGCATATAAATGAAAACATAGGTTCGTTAAATATATTGCAAAGTAAAAGTATAGAAGTAGGGCACTTATTTTACTTAGGACAAAAATATAGTAAAGATTTAAATTGTACCTATCAAGATAAAGATGGATCATTTAAATTCCCTGAGATGGGCTGTTATGGAATTGGTATGACACGTTTAATGGCTGCAATTATTGAAAGTAGCAATGATGAGAATGGTATAATATGGCCAGATTCAATTTCTCCATTTAAATTAGCTATAATAAATATTAAAACAGAAAATCCTGAATGTGCTGAATTAGCAGATAGGATATATGCTCAGTTATCTACTAAGCATGATATTCTTTATGATGATGTGAATAACAGCCCTGGTAAAAAATTTGCAGACATGGATTTAATTGGTATAAGTTGGCAAATTATTATTGGTCCCAAGCATGCTACGAACAAAAGCATTGAATTAAAAAATCGTAAAACAAGTGCAACTAAAATATTAAAAGAAGAAGAATTATATAACTTTATAAATGAACTTTAAATTTTACGATTTAAAATGACTTTATTAGACTAGGATAAATAGTTCGTAGAATAAATAAAGTAGTGATGACCCCAAATCGTCAGAGCAAAATTGACGATGTACTGAATACATAATAATCAGTTTCATTTGATAACTCTGCAATAACCAAAGGATTTTCAACCGTTTCAAATTCAATTTTCAAATCTTCACCGCTCAATTGCTTATCTATTCCATGCTCCCGCAATTGCTCAAGTAGTATTTCCTTCAGTGCTTCCCTATCATGTATCCACAATTCATGATAGGCGAAAGACTTGTATAGGTCATATACACTTCTCTCATATTCATACGTTCTATTATCATTGCAAGAACCAGCTTCTTTTGTCTACTCTTCTTTTGCATGCTCTTCTTCTACTGCATTTAACGCTTTTTTTATTAATTCTGATGATCCAACAAAATCTTTCACTGTATTATGTAAATAATCATTTGATAATATTTTATGATAAAACTTCCCTGCTATCGAAGGACTTTTATATTATTTTTGATCTGTATTATTACCTCTTATATACTTTTCTATATCGTTAATTTGTAAAACCCTTACTTTCGCTAAAAGCCCAATCATAAGCTATTCCACATCACTATAAGTCATTTCTTATTTCAATTTCAATTTAGCTTGACCATCTACATACTCTATATAATCAGTATCTTTTTGATCACTACCATTCAATATTTTTTCTGCTGTTTTTATTGTTTTGTATCTTTCATATGCTGCTTTTTCATTGAGCTTTTTTTGAGCTTTTCTACACTTTCTCCCTTAGTATATAAATTATATAGTATTAGCCTATCTAATTCACTCAATTTATCTAGATGATGATCCAGTATTTTTGTAAGCGTATCTATTATCTTCTCTCTCTCCTTTATCCTCACTTTTTAGTACTAATCGCCCTAAGTATAAGTGATCTTCTTTAACGCTCCTTCATTCAATTGATCTTTATGGTCAGCAAGCAGCTTTGTAAGCTCCTTCCATATCTCTGTTCTCTGCTGTTGAATTAATTTTTTGTTAGAATTTTATTAATGATGGATAATATTGTTTTTACATTGTTATTGTTATCATCACTGCTTAAACCTCTGATATAAAGAATGATTGAGTTCATTCTTTCCATAATACTGTTACGATAATTTAAGCTATCATTTATATCTGATAACAGCTTTTTTGTATTAGGGTTATCTATGCCACAGCATCCTTTGATAAAATCAAAGAAATCAGTATTCGAGATACTAAAGAATTTATTAATGCCGTGAAGAGATTTTTTCTTGATCTGTTAATTCTAGTTATTACCTTTATATACGATCTATTTAGAGCTATATTCACCATTTTTTAATATAGTAAAATGATCCTTAGGCAGGTTATGTTTTTTTAATGAGAGATATAAATCCTTTATTGGGTCTTCATAATTTTCAAAGGAAAGTATAAAGGTACCATAATGCATTGGTATGTTAACCTCACTTCCCAATAGTATACTAGCCTTTACAGCTTCATCTGGATTCATATGTACATATCTAAAGCTATCTGGTTTATATGCTCCAATTGGCAATATAGAGACGTAAATTTCACCAATTTTTTCTCTAATTTGAGCAAATTGCTCTGAGTCATAACCTGTATCACCTGCAAAATAAATTGTTCTATTCTCTGCTTTTATTGTAAAACCACCCCATAAAGTACTATTTTTATCGTCAAAAAATCTTGAAGAAAAGTGTTGCGCAGGAACAAAAGTAATTTCTAAATTACTTTTTGCTGATTTGCTTATATCTTGATGATTAAAATTTTGCCACCAATCTAGCTCAATAATTTTATCTTTTTTAACCCCTATTTGAGATAAAGTTCCTCCAACTCCAAGTCCAACAATAAAAACCGGATCATGATTCTTAATTAGCATTTTTATTGTACTTAGATCTAGGTGATCATAGTGATTATGGCTTATTAGCACTATATGGATTTCTGGCAAATCCTCAAATCTTATGCCAGGATCTGCCTTTCTTCTTGGTCCAATAAATTTCAAAGGACTTGTATAATCAGACCATATAGGATCAGTTAGGATATTATAATTTGAGGTTTTAATTAGTGTAGTTGCATGATTTATGAGAAATATTACATCATTATTGTCACTTAAAATTTCCACTGGATTAACTGAGTTCACATCTATTTTACTTGGCCAACTAGCACTTTCTCCTAACAATTTTTTTTTGAAATAATTTAATACTACCTTGTCATTTGTTTTTGAATCATTTTTTTTTAAATTATGAAATTTTTCTCCATCAAAATGATTGGTTATAGAGCCTTTATAATAACTTCTATGGGAATTTTTTTTAGCTAAGAAGAAAATTATTATTATGAGAATTAAAAACAAGAAAAACAATAACATAAACGCCCTATAAATTTTCTCTTTCTTAGTAAAATAAAGCAACTATTTTTGAAAAGCATCTAATTTTTCTATTATACTACTGACCAAATGGTGAGCTTCCAAGTCACTTTCAATTTTAATATCTGCTTCTTTGAATATTGGCTCCCTATCTTTAAGCATTTTTGCCAATAGCTCCTTTTTATTATCTGAAGCAATAAGTTCTGGCCTTGTATTCCTTCTAGAAACACGTTCATATATAGTTTCTAAATTTGAATCTAGCCAAATAGATATGGTTTTTTCTTTAATATAGTTTCTAATATTTTCATTCATAAAGCTGCTGCCACCGGTTGATAAAATCACAACTCCATACCCAATTATTTCTTTTATTACCTCCTCTTCTTTTTGATAAAAATACCTTTCTCCCATAAAATCATGTATATCAACTATACTTAAAGCCTCCCTCTCTTCAAGAACCTTATCACTGTCATAAAATTGAAGATTTAACTTTCTAGCTAGCTTTTTCCCAACTGTGCTTTTTCCACTTCCCATCATACCGATAAGAACTACTGGTTTTGTAAGTATTTTTTTGATCACAAAATTTTATGAAATAATTATTAAACTAAACTTAATATGCTATATTAATAATAATAGTTTTGAATATTTTCAAGCTTTATTATTTTTTTGATACTTATTTACACTTTATAAATTACAATTTATCCATATATTATGAATATCCATAAGCTAGATTACAGAAAATTAGTTAAAATAAGTGGCGTAGATTCTGTCAAATTTCTTCAAAATGTTTTATCAAATGATATTGGTAAAATTAATGAAAAAAACCTGCAATATAATTTATTGTTAACCCCCCAGGGGAAAATATCATACGATTTTTTTATTTTTAAATTTTTAAATGAGTTTTATTTGGATTGTCATGCAAAATTCTTAAATGATATTAAGAAAAAATTGCAAATTTATAAATTACATTCAGATGTTCAAATTGAAAATTTTGATGCCGAAATATTTATTTGTGATGAAAACCTTGATATATACTGCTATCCTGATCCAAGACACACTAATTTAGGATATAGGTATTATAATTTTATTAAATCTAAGGAGGTAAATCCTCATTTAGATATAAATATGCTTAAAATTTATGATGGACACAGATTACAATGCTTAATACCTGAATTTGGAATAGATTTTATGCCTGAAGAATTTTTTCCACTCGATTTAGGAATAGATCGATTAAATGGAATTAGTTTTAATAAAGGTTGCTATGTTGGACAAGAAGTTACAGCTAGAATGAATTACCGTGGAAAAAGAAAGAAATATCTGGAATACATTAATTTAAATGATTATATAATCAGAGATAAGGATATAATTAAAGATGATAAAAAAATAGGTGTAATATTAAAAACATATAATACTGGGGCATTATCATTACTAAAAAAATAATTTTTATGCCAAGAGGGTTAGTGTGTAGACATATTAACCAAAAAGGCGAGGTCGTTATGTTTATTAAAATAATTAAATGATTTGGCCAATGTTCCAGCGATAGTTGGAGGGTTGACGAGACCTATGCTAGGATTTAAATCTTTTACCTCAGCCTATCGATGTATTAAAGGCGTTGAAACTATGATCATGTTTGCTAAAAATCAATCTTTCTGGATAACCAATAATTTAAAAAATCAAATACTTTTATTAATAAACTTTTCGATCTTCACTCACTGGATTTTGCTATCTGAAGTATTTCCAATTTAAAATCTATTTTTAACCTCTATATCAGTTTGCAATAAAGCCAATTATTGAAAGTAAATACAGATTATGGAGTAATAAATTGGAATACCTAATATAATATTAAATGGAAATGTAATAGCAAGTGACATAGGGATATATATTCCGGCTTTGGCTTCAGGCAAAGCAAGCCTCATTGCAGCAGGAACAGCGATATAAGATGCACTAGAACATAATACGGTAAATAATAAAGTAGTCCCTACGTCTAAACCGATAATAAAACATAAAATCATTCCGATTAAAGCGCTAATAATTGGCATATAAATTCCAAATATAAGTAGAGAAAAAGTAAATTTTTTAAAATAGTGAAATTCTTTTGCAACTATAAGCCCCATATCCAATAAAAATAGGCATAAAATTCCATTAAAGGGAGTTATCAAGAATGCTTCAACTTTTTGAAAACCACTTTCACCAGTTATAAGGCCAATCAAAAAAGAACCAAGTAATAGTAATATAGAACCATTAGTAAAAATCTCTCTATAAAGTTTCTTTTCTTCTTTTTTATGATTTCTCGTTTTAGGCGCTTTTTTGTGAGCAATGTATAAACCTGATAAAATAGCAGGAGCCTCCATAATAGCTAATATGGAAATTATATAACTTTTGTGCTGCAATTCATAAAACTTTATGAATGACACTGCTGTAGCAAATGTAACTATGCTCACAGACCCGTAATGCGCTGCAACTGCAGCAGCTGTAGCATTATCTAATTTTGTATATAAATTTAATAACCAAAAGCCTAAAAATGGAAGTAAAAAGCTAATCATCGCGCCAGAAATTATTAACAATATCATCTGTAAGTTAATTTCGTTATCGAGTAAAATGCTATAACCACCTTTAAAACCTATGGACATCATTAGATAGATAGTTAAATATTTACTTATACTTGATGGTATACTTAGGTCTGATTTTATTACGCCAGCGATGATCCCTAAAAGGAAAAAAAGAATAGGGGGAGATAAAAAATTATTTGATATTGTAATCAATAATTCCATAGATTATTTAATTTTTATTCATAATTGTATCGCATATATAGAACAAAAATAAAATGCTAACAATATTAATTTTTTTTAATCATCAAGTATCAAGATATAATTAACGTTAACTAGGTATCGTATAGAAATAGGAAATAAAAGTACTTTATAGATATTAAGGGTAGTATATTAGCTGAAGAAAGTTAAAATAGTGAAGCATTAGTTCTATTGCTTATGTATGTATCACCCTTCATTCACCCAATCTCCATCATAATTTCATTATGTCTTAGAAATGGCAAAGTCCAAGGTGGATTATAAAATGCATATATCGGTGTCGATAAAACCTGTATTTCATTTTCTGCTATATACTTCTTAATCTTCTTTTCATGAAGCTTAATATTTTGATCTGAGTTTCTACCAGAAAAATTAATAACTATATATTTTTTATCAGCAACTGTTTTAATATTTATATTTTTATTGGCAGGCTTAGGGAGTGTTTTTATATTATATTCAGAAGGCATTATAAAGCTTATTTGCCAATTTTCCTGAACTTTTTGTTGTCTAACTGGCGCTGTCATTGAAATATTTTCTTTTGATTTATTATTACCAAATATATAATCTGCTAAAATTTTAAATCCACCCTTTATTGCTTCTTTACGCTCTGCTTGAATCTCAACCTCAGCTATAACCATAGGGTCATATTTTCTTATATCTATATTTTTTTGAGATGAAATAACTTGATATTTAGGTTGCTCAACATTACTCATAAATGGGCCTATTAATACACAACTTGTCACAATAATGAAGATTAATAATATAATATATGTCGACTTGTTATTCATAAATCCAATGTTTTATTCAATTAATCATACAATCTTCATAATATTATAACAAGGGGTTTTGCAACAATGCGGCAGCGTTGAGCTTTTTGATATTTTCCTGCATTTTTTAATGAAACTATTTGTCATATTTACCCTTAATATTTTGTCTATTATCTTGGATATATGGTAATAAAAACTTATCAATAATTCAAGTTACAATCGTCACAACACTCTAAAAAGCTCTTGTACAGTGAGTTTATCTTTGCAATTCACAATCAACTTTCAAGAGGCAAATCATCCATCATCACCTTAGCTCTATAATTAAAATATTACCTTTAAGCATTATAAATAATTATTTATCCATTTATCGTCATAGCAGTGTTATATGCTTTTTTGGATCACGCAATATTATTTCCCAGTTTTATGTTTTTTTCTTAGGGTGAAAATATATAGTAAACCTCCCATTAATATCGAGAATATAATAACGAAAATCGTTTGCTTAATGTAGGTGTAATAAACTTTGTTACATAAACCCAGAACTTAGGTATATTGGTAACTTTTCAGGCAATACGAATCTTTTTTGGCATTCCCAAATCTTTCATTTTATTTAAAATAAGTAGAGATAATTTCACTTCATTTTGTTGACCTAAAAAATGTTGTGCTTTAAATTTGTTACCGATAATTCTTTTGTATCTCTAGAAGGTTTCTTGGACTTTTAGCCTATTACCATAGCTTTTCCTTCCATCTTTAGGTAGCCCAATGAATCTGGTTTTCTCACAATTTTTATCTTGTTTTATGTAATCTAGCATTCTTCTTTTATAATATGCACCATCACCCACAACCGCCTCAATATCGGTTGCTATTTGCTCATATCATTTCCTAATTTTTATCATCAACATTTCATCTTATACTTTTTTCTCTACTTTTTCTTCTTTTTTTCCTCGCTTTTTATTTGTGCAACAAAGTTATTATTATTTTATTTCGACATGATTAATGATTTTCCAGTCATTTCAGAAGGTTTGGAAATTTCTAATAAATCTAATATAGTAGGGGCTATATCAGATAATTCACCATTTTTTAATTTAATTTCTTTGTTGCCAAAATAAATTAGGGGAACATCATTTAAGGTGTGAGAGGTTTTAACTTGACCACTACTTTTTTCCATCATTTCTTCAGCATTGCCGTGATCTGCAGTGATAAGTAATTCAACACCATATTCTTTGCAGATCTTTAATAGCTTTTCAATACACTTATCAATTGTTGAACATGCCACAATACTTGCATCAATATTTCCTGTATGACCTACCATATCGGCATTCGCGTAGTTAGCACATATAAAATCAAATTTGCTACTTATAATTGAAGCAATTAGTTTGTCAGTAATATCATATGCAGACATTTCTGGTTTTAGATCGTATGTCTTAACTTTAGGGGAGGGAACTAATAACCATTCCTCACCATTTAATTGTTGCTCCCTACCACAATTAAAAAAGTATGTGACATGAGCATATTTTTCTGTTTCAGCTATCCTTAGCTGATTTAAATTTTTACTCGATAAATATTCACCTAAATCGTTTTTTATTTTGATTGGCGAAATTATTTCATCAATTATTTTTTTAAATTCAGATGAATAATTCACTAAAGAGACAATATATGATGAATCAAGATTAATAGTTTCAAAATGGTTAAAATGCTTTGATGCTAATGATTCGGTGATTTGTCTAATTCTATCAGCTCTAAAATTTAAAAATAACAATGAGTCGCCATTTTCAATTTTAGAAAATGATTTATTATATGCAGGAATTATAAATTCATCAGTAATGCCTTCGTCGTAATTTTTTTCAATATAATCAATTAAATCATCATAGCAATAACCGCCACTAGAAGTGATAGCATCATAGGACAATTTAATTCTATCCCATCTATTATCCCTGTCCATTGCATAGTACCTTCCACTTATAGAGGCAATTTCTATGTTATTTTCTATTAATTTATTTATGTATTCTTTGGCTTTTTTTGGAGATGTATCTCTACCATCTGTGAAAGCGTGCAATTTGACTTTTATATTGCTGTCTCCTAAAAATTTTGCAAAACTAATTAAGTGCTCTATGTGTGAGTGAACGCCACCATCTGATATCATGCCCAATATATGACAAGTTTTACCAGAAGTTTTCTTAATTAAATTTTTTACTGTAATATTATCTTTCAACAATGTGTGATTTTTAATTATGCTATTTATTCTCAGCAAATCCTGAGGTATCACTCTTCCGGCTCCAAGCGCCATATGACCAACTTCTGAATTCCCCATTTGCAAAGGAGGCAATCCCACACTTTCACCACAAGTTTTAATTTTCGAAGTGGGAAAATTATCTAACAGATAGTCCATACATGGTGTATTTGCTAAGTGTATTGCATTGAATTTTTTTTTAGTGGAATATCCCCAGCCATCTAATATACATAGCAATAATTTTGATTGTTTTTGCATAATTATATTGGTAATTTAATTGTTACTTTTAATCCACCGATTTGACTTTTATCAAGTGAAATATATCCCCCATGGGCATTAATAATATTTTTTGATATTGCTAACCCCAAACCGTACCCCTGTTTTGCATTTATGTCTAATTTATTAAATGCTTCAAAAGCTTTTTTATAATCCTTCTCTTCAATTCCTGGTCCATCATCCTCAATTTGAATCAAAAGTTGCTCATTAATTTTTGATAAATTTATCGTAACTTTAGAAAGGCAGTATTTTAAACCATTATCAATTATGTTTGTCAGCGCTCTGTCAATTGCCCCCACTTTCAAAAAAAGTGTGACATTATCATCTTTAGCTTTGTTATTAAAAGTTATCCTACTATCATTTAGCAAGTTCATTATATTGTCTATTATACTAATTATATTGCACTTTTTACTTTCCTCATTTCCCTCTTCTTTTGCAAAAACTAAATAACTATTAATCATATCTTCAATTTTTTTGATGTTGTTACGTATGTTTTCAATATCCTCGGTCTCGCTTATTAAAGATAACCTTAATTTAATTCTTGTAATAGGTGTTCTTAAATCATGTGCTATATGAGCAAGCAACTCCGTTCTGTTTTTTATTTGCTTTAAAATTTTTTTTCTCATTTTTAAGAATGACAAACCAAGTGATCTAATTTCCTTAGCTCCTGAGGGTTTGAAATTATATATTTTACCTTGACCAAAATTCAAGGCTGCTCTGTCAAGATTAACAATAGATTTGACTTGATTTCTCATAAAGAATAAAGAAATAAGGCCAAAAAGAATTGAGATAGTTAAAATCCATATGACAAATATATAGGTTGTTTGATTTTTGATTCTTTTGGTTGAAAAATCCAATTGCAATACATGAGAATTTGTTAAATATATCAAAGCTCGTATATTTGACATATTATCTATATAAGATAATTGAGTTTTATATTTAATAATTTTAATAATTTTAGTTTGAAGGTTTAATAAATAAGCATCCCTATCACCTTTAGAAATCTTAGAGACATTGTTTTGTTCAGATATGTTAAATCCTAGATACTTTAAATCGCTAATTATTTCTTCATTTTCACTTTTATACTTAATATGAAATTTTACTATGGTGTTTATATCATTTATTAAAAAATTTTGCATATTGCTTGATACATTATCCCAATGCCTTTCGTAAAAAATTATTATCGTTACAATTTGAATAATAATTATAGGAAGTAAAATCATCAGTAAAAATCTATTGTAAAGAGTATTTGGAGATAAATTCACTTATATAATTGATAAAAATTTATAGTCAATATAAGCTTTTTTATTTTTTAAGTATATTTATTTGTATTTTACATTTTTCCATTAGGATGAAAAATTGTCTCTATGGCAACTACTTTAGGTATAAATTAAAAAAATAGTGAAATTTAAAATTGTTAGTAAAAAGTTAACATAAAGTTGCATTATTTTGCTTGCAATGGAGCATCATTAATCGTACTATCACCCATGACATGAGAAGCAGCATCTAATTGGTCACTTTCACACACATCCCCTCACTACTTTTTCTGCTTCTTATGTCAGCAGTAATAGATAATTAAAAAGCTTGAATTCTTAAAATTCAGCACACATAATGTAATAGTATAAAATTTTTTATAAAATTACAAGTTAAAAGAGTAAAGCTATGACAAATAATGGTATAATTAATTGCTTTGTTGAGTAAGATTCAATGAAGGGATGATGATTGAGTATATAGCTTTATAGTTCTTCAACAAAACTCAAAGCTTCAACAATAGGTATCATACAAAACATGGTATATTATACAGCAAACATACAATTTAAATAGGAAGGCTTATGTTAAAATTAAAAATTTTAAAGAAGTATTTAATTATTTTGGTGATTTTTTCATCATTTGTCTCATGCGATAATGACAAAGATAGTAATGATACCTCTAATAATACTCAAATTAAAACGCAGCAAAAACCAAAAACAGCCACTGATTATTTTAATTTAGCTAATGATTATTATTTTGGTGAGGGAGTGAAGCAGGATTATGCTACAGCGATAAAATATTACGAAAAAGCAGCAGAGCTTGGCAATTCAACAGCTATGTATAATTTAGGAATTATATATGCTAACGGGCAGGGTGTGAAGCAGGATTACGCAACAACGATAAAATATTACGAAAAAGCAGCAGAGCTTGGCAATTCAAAGGCTACAAATAATTTGGGGGCTATGTATTATAACGGGCAGGGTGTGAAGCAGGATTACGCAACAGCGATAAAATATTACGAAAAAGCAGCAGAGCTTGGCAATGCAACAGCTATGAATAATTTGGGTAATATTTACAAATATGGTCGTGGCGTGAAGCAGGATTATAAAAAAGCGGAGGAATATTATATTAAAGAAGCTAATACAAAAATCGCCCCCAAACCTTTTGGAATTGCTATTAATACAATGAATTTAAAGGAATTTTTAGATAAATATGAAGCAAAATATATTGGTGAAGATGATTACACTGATGGTAAAAAATATGTTTCAACAAATCTCTCGCAATTTAATTTTAATGGTTTGACAAAGGTTACGGTTATATTTAATAACGAAATTATAAGCGCTGTTGTAGCAGAATTTCAAAAAGATACAGATTCATTTAGTTATTTATATGATAATTTGATGGAAAAAGATTATTACAAAATTTCTAGTAAAATTCCATTTGTTGGTGATAAATATGCGAAATTCATATCAGGTAGTGTATTTGTGGAGTTAATCGCCAATCATTTAAGTCATTCTGTATATTTAACATATGAAACTCAAGCATATTCTATACAGAGATATGCAAACATGTTGAAGAAAAAATTCAAACAACTTGAGCATGAGAAAGATTCATTATGATGTTTTTTTAATTCATATCATATTTACTTGTAACTTAGGCCATTATTAGCTCTCCTTTTATTCCTTCGATTACTTTATCTTACCTTTTTCTATCGGCACTATATTGCTTTGCTTTTTTAGATATGCAATCTCCATTATTTTACTTTAAAATTATATCTCATTTTGTCTTTTTTATACCTAGTTCTTGTGGAATATTGTTGAGATTATCCTGTTATGAAGCCCACAAGGGATTTGCACCCCACTAGCTTTATCCTCTTTTAAGCTGAACTCTCCTTCGAATTCAAAGAGTTTCTTTGATTAACTTAGCGTATTCAGAAAAAATAATTTTTAAATATTTAGGCAATATACTTGCGCAAATTTAATGACAATGTATATTATTAAGACTGAAACTTGTTGACAATTAATGAGTAAAAAACACAATAATAAGGGAAGAAGAAATGAGTATTTTCCATAACGCAGTAAATGATTATGCAGTTGAAATTAACGATGGGCAATCATCTTTTAATAAAGAAACATATGTATACAAAAGTATTTGGAGAGCTGTGATAACCCAATCATTGATGGACGCCTCTAGCAACTCTAAAAAAATGTTTGCAAAAAAACAAAAAGTGGAAGCTTTAAGGTGGTTACTAGACGAAAAACATAACAACGACTTTAAAGCCGTATGTCATTTAGCTGACTTAGAGTATGCAAAAACTTTAAAGCAGGTAAAAGTTGCTTTAGAACGAGGTTGCAAATGGAGAAATGATAAAAAACAATAGTATTTTATTGACTCTTATTCAATCAAACGAAATAAGAGTTTTTATTTTTAATACAAGATAGCTTTAGATTCTATAGCTATCCATAAAGAAAACATCCGTCTAAATTAATTACTTTCTTGACTTTTTATTTCATGAATTTATTATATGGATATTCTTATTAACTCCAATAAATTGAATGTTAAACGTTTACAATACTCCCAGAGAGAAAGAACTTGCATATTTATTATCAGATTTAATAGATAAAGATGGCTATGAACTTATAAGGATTAGAGCTTATAAGGATAAAAATGGGAAAAAATGCCAAATAATGATTGATAAAATTGATGGTACACAAGTCAAAATTCTAGATTGTGAAAATGTCAATAGAGTAGTAATGGAAATTTTGAATAGCAATGATCTAGGGCTGCAAGATTATACGATAGAAGTTAGCTCCCCTGGAATTGATAGACCTTTAACAAGGACTAAAGATTTTATTAAAAATAAGGATCAGCTAATAAAAGTGCAAACTTTATTCAAAGTATTAAACAGAAGGAGCTTTAAAGGATATTTAAAAGACGTTACTGAAGATTCTATATCAATAAAGCTTATTGATAATAACGAAATAACTAATATAAGATTTGATTCAATATCAGAAGCTTATTTGCAATACGAATATAATAAAAATTAATTTTGGTACTAAAAGAGATGAAAAATAAAAATTTTGGCGGCAATGAAATACTTCATGTAGCTGATGCTGTTGCAAGAGATAAAGGTATATCCAAAGATTCTATCATCAAAGCCTTGGAAGAGGCGATAGCAATAGCTGCAAAGAGAAAGTATGGAGCTAATATTAATGTAAAAGCTGCAATCAATAGGAATTTGGGTAACATTGAAATATACAGAGAAGTATTAGTTGTAAAAGATGATTTCAAAGTAGATGAAGATGACGTTAACAAAGGGGTAAAAACAATTAAGTTATCAGAAGCTAGAAAAGATAATCCAGATTTGAATGAAGGGGATTTAATAAAAGAAATTTTACCTCCATTAGAAATTGGCAGGTTAAATGCAATTTCCGCAAAGCAAGTTATTATTGGTAAAGTAAAAGAATTAGAAAAAGAGAAAATTTTTGAAGAGTACAGAGATAGAGTGGGAGAAATACTTAACGGTATTGTCGAAAAAATTGAAGCAAATGGATATATAATAAAAATGGGAAGTGCTGAAGCTATATTAAAAAAAGATCAGACTTTAAAAACAGATTATTATAAATTGGGAGATCGAATTAGAGCCTATCTATTAAAATTAGATAAAGATTCAAACGATCCTACCCTAATGCTATCCAGAACTCATAAAGACTTTGTTACGCAGCTATTCAAACAAGAAGTGCCAGAGATATATGACAAAGTAATAGAAGTAAAAAACATTGCTAGAGATCCTGGCTCAAGAACCAAAATATCAGTTTATTCAACAGATTCTTCTATTGACCCAGTAGGTTCGTGCGTAGGAATGCGCGGAGCAAGGGTCCAAGCAATCATCAAAGAATTACAAGGAGAGAAGATTGATATTGTAAAATGGAGTGAGGATCCCGCTACATACGTAGTTAATGCCCTTGGCACCATCAGAGTCTCTAAGGTTGTAATCGATGAGGATCAAAATAGAATAGAAGTGGTTGTGCCAGAAGAAGATCAAAGCCAGGCTATTGGAAGAAGAGGGCAAAATGTAAAATTAATATCTGAATTAATAGGGTGGAGGATCAACATAACTACTGAAGAATTAGAATCAAGCAAAAGGCAGGAAGAGTTTACTAGAATTACCAATTTATTTATGGAAGTTTTAAATCTTGAAGAGATTCTTGCGCAATTGCTTGCTTCAGAAGGCTTCAATAGTGTAGAAAGTTTAGCGGAAGCTGACATGAAAGCCGTTGCTTCTGTTGAAGGATTAGATGAAGAAATAGCAAAAGAGCTAATATCTAGAGCAAAAGAATACTTAGGCAACGAGGAAGGAACAGAGACTAGCTCTAATAAAGAATAAGGTATTGAATTTTTTTCTTTGAATTTTGAATACAAATTCCAAAAGAATTATTTATTTTTGCAGTCAACAAAACTATTTTTGCGCCTACTGCTCCTAATTAGTATAGCACTCAAACAGCCGCTGTAACTTTTCTTGTAAATCTTGGTTATCCCTAGGAGTAGGCGCTCGTGAAGATATAATCATAGTAATCTTTCTGGCTTAGTGTTGTCATCCCAACCAAATTCAGTAAATTTAATACCATTTAAACTCAAATCTATAGCCTTTTTAACGTAAGGAATAATATTATCAGGTAATGCTTGCAAATCAAAAAACCTTAATTCTTTACATTTTTCAGGTTCTAAATTTTGTATTGAATTTTCCCATTTCATTACTTTCATAAAATAATCAATCACCTCCCTGTCGGATGCCTTGCGATGCATAACGCAAGTGACTTCTATATCTGCTGGATTAATAATGATATTAGCCTCCTCTCGAGCCTCTCTTATCATAGCATTTGTAACTGATTCATTACCATCTAAATGTCCAGCTACTAGACTATATTGTCCATCTCCATACCCTGTGTTTTGTCTTAAATACAATAGAATGCTATCTTTCTTAATCAGCAATAGGTAGACAGCTACTACTGCTTTAAACCTCTTTTTTTGGCTCATTGACTCCTCTTAAATTAAACGGCGATAAAAATATTATTATAATACCTATTACATTTAAACAAGATATTTTATATCGATTTAAATTATTGCCTCATCGTTATTTATAGGATCGGCACCTAGCTTATGCAATTCATTTATTATAGCAAGATTATTACCACGTACTAACATTCCCTCCCTAGTTTAACTGAGTCATATCTGCCTTCAATGAACCCAATAACTTGGTAGTTTAGACAAATTAAACGATCCAGTAGAGTTGCTCGCTTCATAAACTTTGCACAACCTTATGGCGATCTTAATCTTTAATACACCATTATATTCCAGATTTAAATAGCACTAAACTAAGTAGGGTTTTTGGATTTTATAAAATCCGTAAGCGATATTACATTATCTGATTTAGGCATATTCACTTTATTTTTATCATCTATTAAATACAAATTATCCTCACTTATATATTGTTCACCATCCTCCATTATATTATTAATTTCTTGCTTAAACTCCAGTTCAAAAGATTCAGAAGGATCAGCAAATACTGTTATGGATTTAAACGGCACCACAAGATCATAATATTTACCATCAAAACTCAAACTAACTCCAAAATAAGCATCAAATACCCGCAAATTTTTAAAATTATATTGAATTACTATGGTCATTTCTTCGGGATATTGAGTTTTTAAAAATTCAGGAATTTTCACTCCTTCATAATCAGTTATAAAATTAATATAAAAATGATTATCTGCTTGCAACCCATTTTTCTGCGCTTCTTTTAATGCCATCTTAACAATATAATACATTGATTCATTGATTAGATAAGTATAATTTATTGACGAATTTTTTCTATCTGACATAACAAATATATATTACTTTATAAAATTTTAATAAATTCTATCACTTAAACTTTTTTTATAAACAAATTATTTAATAGCATATCTAAAAAATATCTATTTACACAACTTTGGATTGATTGTACCATTTTTGAGTATAGTTTGTTAATTTAGAGGTAAATATGAAAAACAATCCAACAAATCAAGATTTAAATAATAAAAATGAAAAAGTTTTTGAAAAAATAGATGGACATGAGAGTTTTAACAATACCAATCGTAGCCAAGATGGAACTTCAAGAGAGAAAAAAATTATAGAGGCTAATGATGTAACAACAGATAAAGAGGAAACTTCAACAGATGCAGAAGGTTTAATTACTACAGAAAGATCTCCCAACAATTTCAGTATATTTGGCAACATATGCGGCACCAGTCAAGACAAGACTGCTAAAGAAAAAGGCCTGGTACAGAATTTAAGCAATTATTTCAAGTCAGATGATCTAAAAACAATATTAAAATTCGTTAGTCTTGATAAAGCTAATAGAGAAAAATTTACAGGTAAGCTAAAAGAATATTTGGAAAGATATGAAAACGATACAATAAATTTATATAAGTTGAAGATAAAATTTAATAATTATATTAAAGAATGTAAATCCCATAATAAAGATAATATATTAAAAAATAAAGAGGTAGGTAATAAAATTGATCAAATTAAAACAGCAATTTTTACCTATATAGGCGAAAAAGAGAGACTAATTACAAATGAATTGGATGAGACCCATACATTTGGAGGAGGTTTAAATTCTCCTAGAGATAACGAGAATAACAACGACAAAAGTTTTTTAGATATTCCTGCGTTGGATATGTCAGCAATTAATAATGATGAAAATCTATTTACTAATACACAAACTATAGATCAAAATCAGACTTTCAGGAACTCATCTAATAGTAATAGAAGTGAAAATGGAAGCAATAAAAATAACGCTATTGAAAAAATGGGGGATGATAGCCTAAATCTTGATTTGAGTAATATAGCGCAAAATCTTACATCATCTGAAGCTGTTGATATAACTAGATTTGAAATTATGACATTTATTAAAATTTTTGAAAGCACATTTGGGTATAAAATCTCTCCTTCAACGGAAAAATTTATAGTAGATCTTGTTTTAGAAACGGAAGAATACATAAAAAATATAGCGAAATTGTCTAAAAATTATGAAATTAAGGAATATATTAAAAATAAAATTTCAGAAGCTATTGCAAAATCAACATCCAAAGAAGGTGTAGAGAAAAACATCAGTGAATTAGAAGGAACTGAAGATTTTAAAATGGAATTGTCACAAAAACAAGATGAAGAAGTGAAAGATTCATATTTAGCAAAGCTACTGAGCAAAGCTAATAAAATATATGAAAAGGCGTATAATAAATATTA
>CAJQNX010000049.1 GCA_905479795.1 uncultured Candidatus Midichloriaceae bacterium
CAATTAAAGCTACCTCTGAAGATTCTGCTGCAGAAAAATTGTATGTTGATAAAGCTCCAGAATTCTTGAAAGATTATGGCTTCATCAATGCAATTGCAAAAAACATTCCAAATGTAAAATCAACAGATAGTGTTTTGAAAGCTAATGATAGTACTTTTGCTGGTCCAGCTGATACAGTAACTGAAGCTAATGTTAAGGTATTGAATGCTTACGCTAAGATTGTTGCAACAGTATGTGGAACAGGGCCATTTGTAAAAGCAGCTGATTTACCTGAAAAGGATTCAGATTCTCATCAAGTTGAAAATTGCTTGAAAGAAGCTAACAAAGTTGCATTTCCAATTTTATCTATTGATTCATGTGGTAAAGATAAATTGCAAGATAGTAAAGTAGATGATGCTTGTTACAAAGGATTGGCGGATAAAGATGCTGATCTTTACATCACAACTGATTTTGATAAGATGCACACTGATTTAAGTGGAGAATATCCATATGATAAAGTGTTTTCAGAATTAGATGCAATTGCAGTTTAAATTTTTTAAAATAAAGAGGATAAATAAATGAAAAATATTTCGAAACAAGTTTTGGCTCTAGCGGCTATAACAATTGTAACTCCAATGCTAAATAGCGATGCTGTTGCACAAGACAGCTACTATGTTAAAGGTGAAGTTGGTGTGACAATGCCACAAAAAATAGCTGAGCAAAAATTGAAAAAATCTGCTATTTTTGGAATTGAAGGTGGCTACAAAATGAATGAAAATTTCAGATTTGGCTTAGGTTTAAATTTCGCTAATGGCATGAAGTTTAAAGACGATGGAGCTCTTAAAGATGCGAAAGTTAGCAGTGTAATTCTTGAAACAAATGCATATTATGACATTGCGGACTTCAACGGTTTCACTCCATACCTAACAGCAGGTGTTGGTGTTGCAAAAAATAAACTAAAAGGAGCTAGCACAACAATTGTAGCTGATACTAATCAAAATGGTTCAGGTCCTATTAATGGTTTTTATAAACCTGCTGCTGGAGATAAAGTAGAAGATACAAAACAAAAAGGAAATATACTTTCTACAACTACTGATAGCAAATCTCTTAAGAAAACAGGATTTGCATGGAACGTTGGTTTTGGTGGAATGTATAACATTGACCCAGAATTCGGTGTTGATTTAGCATACAGATACAGAGACTTAGGAAAAGTTAAAATCAGTGCTACTGATTCTAAAAAACTTAAATCTCACAATGTAACAGTTGGTGTGGTTTACAAATTCTAATCATTGCCTCCTTATGCTTGGGGATTCAACGCTCTGGGTGTTGGGTGATGTTTTGAAAAGACAATGGCGGGTTGCTATTGTTGTATTGATACTTCTAAATAGGTGCGGGTCATTATGGCTTGCGCCTATTTTTACGTATATCGTGCACCATTGTGCATTTATGGTATCCTGTGATGTACTTCTTCATTGAATATTCCATGACAACTTTTGCCATAATATATTACACTATATCCTAATCGCTACTCTATGGCGTATAGCTGGATATCTATAAATTTGGTGCGATTTTGTTTATCGCTCATGTGATTTTGCCACACTTTGCTCCTCACGAAATGTACCAAAATTAAAGCTATTTCGCTATATTCTATTCAGTATTCTATAATGCACCCTCGCCAAATCTACTCTCTATGATGCAGCCATCTCCCTCCATTATATACTCCGCTACTACTCTATTCCATTTTTATTCTATTACTCATTCCTTTGCGCATTCCATGGTGAGGATAAAATTACCTATTGAATAGTTGCGGATATTGGTTTAAAATTCCGTTGTATTCTATCAATAATTTGATGCCTTTAGAGGATTTATGAATAATTTTATCGTATTAGAAAGCGCAGCAAGGCGGATCAACCGCTTGAATGCAGATGAATCAAAGCCACAAATATTACGGGTTAAGGTTGAGGGAGGAGGCTGCAACGGGATGAAATATCAAGTTGGGCTTGTTGACTCTAAGAACAGCGATGATTTAGTGTTCACCAAAGATGGAGCGAGCGTTGTGGTTGATAAGATTTCAATAGATTTTTTAAAAGATTCTGAGTTAGAATATGTTGAAGATTTAGGTAATGCCTCATTTGTGATTAAGAATCCCAATTCAAAATCCAGTTGTGGGTGTGGCGCTTCATTTTCATTATAATAATAAATGCAGCAAATAGGTTATGACATATCAATATAAAAAGGCTCCAACAAACAGACAACTAAAGGTCTCTGAAGTGATTAGGCAAGAGATGGCTCAGATTTTCACAATGGGAGAGGTATTCCATCCTGCTCTTGAGAAATTTACATTTACTGTATTGGATGTAAAAACTAGTGCTGATTTAAAAATAGCCACCATTTTTATCAACCCAGTTGATGAGAAGTTGGATAAAGATTTGGTTGCGGCTTTGAATGTGCTGGCACCTGAATATCGCAAAAAACTATGCGGTAGAGTACAGCTTAAATATATACCACAAGTTAGGTTTGAGATTGATAAGCACATTGACGATAGGATACATTTGGAGAAATTATTGGATAAGATTAGCACAAATAAGGAATAGTCTAAGCGATACGCTTATGTGATGCTTAAGAGAGTTTATTGAGAAAGTGCTAGACAAATTGATAATATTTAGCAAAATTACTAAAAATATAAGGTTATAAAATATAAATGATGCAAGAGTTAAAAGGGCTACCATATCACAAAATAAAGCAATTGCTTATTGATAAGGAACTGTCGGCGATGGAGTTGACAAATGCATATATTGAGGCGGCTGAGGTGGCGAATAAAAAGTATAATGCGTATAGGGAAATTACGGCTGAATATGCGATAAATCAGGCGAAGGCTTCTCAAGAGAGGATTGACAAAGGACAAGCTCTGAAGATCGAGGCGATGCCAATTGGAGTGAAGGATAATTATTGCACAAAAGATGTTTTGACTACGGCTTGCTCTAAAATGCTGGAAAATTTTATTCCTGGTTATGAATCCACCGTGACTAGTAAATTGTTTGCAAGTGGTGGTGTCATGATTGGCAAGGCTAATATGGATGAATTTGCTATGGGTTCATCAAATACTAACAGTTATTTTGGTGATGTAATAAATCCATACAAAGCTAGTGATTCTGATAGAGATTTGGTTGCTGGTGGCTCTTCTGGCGGTTCTGCTGCTGCAGTTGCTGCAGACATGTGTTTGGGGTCACTGGGTAGTGACACTGGTGGTTCTGTTAGGCTTCCGGCTGCTTTTACTGGTACAGTTGGTGTAAAGCCAACATATGGTAGATGCTCTAGATATGGGATTATAGCATTTGCAAGTTCGTTGGATCAAGCAGGTGTTTTTGCGCATAATATTACGGATGCTGGTTTAATTTTAGAGTCAATTTCAGGATTTGATGAAAATGATTCTACTTGCAAAGATATGGCTCCACCAGATATTTTAAGTAATATTGGAAAAAGCATCAAAGGTATGAAAGTAGGGATTCCAAAGGAGTATCAGAAAGATAACGTTAATCAAGCGATTGTTGATTACTTGGAAAAAGCAAAGCAATGGTTTGTTGATGCTGGTGCAGAAATTGTAGATATTTCATTGCCCAATACAAATCATGCCCTTGCAACGTATTATATAATCGCAACGGCGGAAGCTGCGTCTAATTTAGCTAGGTATGACGGAGTTAGGTATGGTACTAGAATAGAAGAGCAGGGTGATAGTTTTCAAGATATGATTGAGAGAACCAGAGGAGAATGCTTTGGTGTGGAAGTGAAAAGGAGGATAATTTCTGGTACTTATGTATTATCTGCAAGTCATTTTGGAGATTATTATCAGAAGGCACAAAAAGTGAGAAGGTTGATTGCAAACGATTTTACAAATGCTTTTGAAAAAGTTGATGTTATTCTTACTCCAACCACATCAAATCCTGCTTTTGCCATTGGGGAAAAATCAAATCCTATTGATATGTATAATAATGATTTGTTTACAGTGCCAGCAAGTCTTGCGGGGTTGCCATGTATGTCTGTTCCAGTTGGATTTTCTCATAATAAATTACCTGTGGGGATTCAACTCATAGCCAAATCTTATGATGAAGGAAATTTATTCAAGTTTGCCAATATTATTGAAAAGAGTGCTAATTTTAAAAGCTAGTTTTTGCAAAAGGCTTAATTTTTTTGAAGTAAATATTGACGAAATTGAACTATGAGTTTAACCTGATTTCTTATAAATATACATTTTGAAATCGGGATGATGCTATCAGTTAATGATTCACTGCCAAGCTTTTCATTACCCTCTACGAGTGGTGAGAAAATCTCTTCAGAGAATCTTTTAGGTAAAAATGTTGTTATATATTTTTATCCCAAAGATTCAACGCCTGGGTGCACTATAGAGGCTAATGACTTTTCTAATAAAATTGATCAGTTTCAAAATGTTAATACCACTGTGCTCGGTGTTTCTAAAGATAGTATAAAAAGTCATCGTAATTTTATTACTAAGCAAAGCATTGCATTTGATCTTATTTCGGATTCTGAAGCTGAATTGTGTGAAAAGTTTGGTGTATGGAAAGAAAAAAGTATGTTTGGTAAAAAATACATGGGGATAGAAAGAAGTACATTTCTAATAGATACAAAAGGTATAGTCAAAAAGATTTGGCATAAAGTGAAAATAAGTGGTCATGTAGATCAAGTGCTTTTAGAAGCAAAAAATTTATTCCAACTTAATCGTAATGAAGGTTGATAATATAAACAATGATGATGCATCTGAGAATAATAATAATTTAATTTTTCTTGATGATAGTGCAATACAAAGATGTGGCAAAAGCCATATCATAAATGGTAGATTTATAATTGATAAGTCTAAACCACTGGATCTATTTTCTAATACTTTCTGTAAGGCATATTCTGTCAATGATATGCAAAATTCAACTCGTGTTGGATGTTATGCCAAGGTGTTTGAAAAATCTTTTTTATATAATGTTGATGCTATCATAAGTCTAATCTCTGCTGGAATAAATAATTTTATTAATCCAGTTGCAATTGGAATAGTTGAATTTCATGATACGGATGATGAATATGTAGCCGTCATATTTAATGATATATCAGCTGTTTCATTAGGAGAGCTAATTGATAAGAATGAAGATTTTTCAGATAAATATATTATCAAAAATATCTTATATAACATCAAGGAGGCTTTGAAAGATCTGCATGACCGAGGTATCGCTCACGGCTCTGTAAATTTAGATAATATTTATCTTACCAAGTCTGGTGATTTTATTTTGGATGAGTGTTTTTCAACTCCATTTGGTTATAAACAACCTGCTATTTATGAACCCTTAAGTGTTACAAGAATTATACCAAATGCAAAAAGTAATTGTAACTATAGTTCTGATTATTATGCTCTTGGTGTTGTATGTTTAGAACTTACGACTGGAAAAAGGCTTAAAAAACAAACTTTAGAAGTATTGAATAATGAAAGAATTTATAGTAGTTCATACAGATTCTACGCTAATAATAAGCTTTTAACTGGCACTATTAATAAAATTATTCAAGGGCTATTGAATGATGATGACGATCAAAGATTTGGTTATGAAAAGTTATCTAACATACCTGAACTAAAAGATTTTTTTCCAATTATAAAAAAAGATGATTTTCTTGAACCAATATATTTCAATGGTAAAAAAATATATAGCTCTAAGATTTTAGCTCATGAAATGGCTCATAATCTAGATAAAGCTATTAATTTATTTTTCACAGGGAAGCTTCAGAAATTTTTGTCAAAATTTTATAAAAATTCAGAATCTTTAAACAAAGTAAAATTTCTCTTAAATAAAAATATAAATTCAGAATTTTTTGAACAAGGAAATTGTACATTAAATGAATTAACTCTTGCGGAAATTATAAGAATATTGCACTTCCAAAATATCTTCGCAGTTAAAAATATTTCATTTAGTTTTGATAATTATTCTGTTGGCAATTTGGTTTTATGCTTAATTAATAACAATGAATTTACGCAGCTTAGGCGATTATCAGAAATGATAGAATATCAATGTTTAATTAATCCAGATAAATTTAAATTAAACAATGATGAGCCTAATTTTTTTGCTATTTATAACGAGCAATTAGTTTTAAATAAGCATGAGTATATATTCAATTTTTTATATACACTAAATAAAGTGTTCTCATATTTGCCATATCTTCCAATATTGCAAAAGAGAAGGCTGCTTTTTTCAGCCAAAGATATGGTGTGTTTTATTGAGCAAAATAAAATTTCCGAAAAATTTATTTTTAATAATATATTTTTAGCTCCCTTTTTATGTTCGAAGTTAGAAGATTATATTTATAAATCTTCCATCAACTCGGTAATGCAAAGTATCAATTCAATTAAAATGTTATTTCTATTTTGTGAAGTTCAAAAAAGTTGCAAAATTGATAAATTACTCCATATATCTGATATTTTTTCAACAAGCATTATTGAATCAATAGGTAGGTTTATTCAAGGTAAAACAATTAAAGATGAGCTAATAAATAAGCTTAACGAGATAAAAGTGAGTGGTGATTTGGGTGAAATCATTGAATTTTTAGAACAAAGCGATTTATTTCGGAGTGATAAAGAGATTTTTAAAAATAGTGTAATTAAAACAAGTAATATTCATGAAAAGCTGAATAATATTATGATAGAATTAGAATCAAAAGATTATTTGCAGGAAAAATCTATGAATATTGCGCTTACAATTAGCTATTTATTATTTTCTGTAGCGGTGATATATTTGTTGGCAAGATTAACTATTTAGTTATTTATTGTGGATAAAGTTTTTTTAATTTATGACAAGCAAAATTGCCTTAACAAAGATGGAATAATAGATAAATGTATTTTTGTTAGAGAAGAAATATCTATAATGGCATTCTTTTTTACTTTTTTTTGGCTTATTTATAATAAATTATGGAAGTGGGTGATTTTTTATATCACTGTTTCTATTGTAATTTCTAGTATAGGTGCTATGGGGATTATAGATCAGAGTATAAAGGCATTTGTGTTTTTATCTATGTCTAGTTATTTTGCAATTTTCAGTAGTTCTATAATGCAAAATAGACTGATAGAAAATAAATATTCCTTAAAATCAATTATTTATGCGGACTCAAGAGAAGCTGCATTATCAAAGCTTTTATTGAATTTGAAAATAGATGGCTTAAGATAATCTATGTGAATATTATATATCCAAATTCCTTTGCTTGCTTACTACTTTAAGCGTATAATCGTGTTAATATAAATAGTTTAATATGGCCTAAAGTATGTTGAAGATCTATAACAAGATAATTTATTGGTTGCGGTTGTTTGAAAAGATTTTGCTTATATCTACTCAAAAGGTGTGTATAAATTCATTGTATTTTACTTTTTTTGCATCGTCGCTGTTTAGTTTGTTTATTTGTACTGGTATGACAAGTGCTTATCATTTATGGCCTGTAGATCCTATAGGTGGTGGTATGCTTTTGCTTGTAATGCCAATTATCTTTTTTCTAATGACGGTGATGTTAGTTTTTATAGGCGTTATCGTGACTTCCAGAATGATCACGTTAGGTTATTGTAATCATGAATTTTCAATCCCATCTATATGGTTGGTATGTTTTTTAGGTATTGCTATGTATGTAGGAATCATATGCTTTTTTATTATGTGATATATTAACTCTTAGTATCTGCATCTTATTTGTGTGTTTTGCCTAATATAAAATGCATTTACTGATAAAGCTTTTATCAAATTGATTTTTTAAATTATATAATAAGAGGTGTAAATGGTGCCGCTAGTGGGAATCGAATCCACGACCTCTTCATTACCAATGAAGTGCACTACCACTGTGCTATAGCGGCTAAAATGGTAGCGAAGGAGGGACTTGAACCCCCGACACGCGGATTATGATTCCGCTGCTCTAACCAGCTGAGCTACTCCGCCATGAATAATAAAAATATAAAAGAAAGATATATCACATTTCAATTAATTAGTTAATAATTTGTTATAAATTTAGTGAAATTAATTATTTGACAGTAGAATTAGATATTCCTGCAATAAATATGCTTGTTCCTACAGATAAGATTGCAATTGATGGAGGTGTACAACCGCATATAGAAATTAAAAAAAATGCACAAGACTTTATAAATAATATTGATACAGAAATGAATACTAT
>CAJQNX010000050.1 GCA_905479795.1 uncultured Candidatus Midichloriaceae bacterium
AAATGAGTTAAACTTGCAGATATAGGACCATTAGCATAACCAACACCAGCTGTCCAATAGCTTGTTTTACCAAATTCAACAGCACTAGCAGCGGTAGAAGAACCATACTTACCCCAGTCACCATAAGAACCACCAACTGTAAATCCTTTGTAGCTTAGGTTTGTACCAACTTCATAAGCTCTAAGATTTTTCACGTCTTTTTCTTGGTTTTTACCAAATTCACTAACCACAGCAAATTTTACACCAACGTCTTTAATTTCGCTTGTGTATGACAAACCTGTTTCAAATACATTTTTAAAACCAGTATTATCTTTTACTACGCTAGTTACGCTTGAAGCAGTACCATGAACTTTAGTATTAGGAGTGAAAGTTGCACCAAATCTAAATCCAGAGAATTCCGGAGTGTAATAGTTTAACTTAGCAGCATTAACACCTCTTAAGCCAAATGTACCTAGTTCATTTGTTGGAAGGTTAGCTGTTTGTAGAAAAGCTGTTTTTGTTTTAACTTTAATTACATTACCAGCAGCATCCTTAACATCATTACCAGCAGCATCTTTCTTATTCTCCATTGTGCTTGCATTCCAATAATATTGAGAATCACCATTAATACCACCTGTTGCACTTGCAAAAGTTCCAGCATTAACTTTCATTGACTCAGCAACACCAGTGTAGTTACCAACTTCAACTCTACCATAGCCACTTTCTAAGTATGCCATTACTTGTTCAGCAATGCTTGATTTGCCGTCATTGTCATACATTTCTTTTTTAGACTTTGAAGTATTAGCATTAAGTTTGATCAAACCACCATACTTTAAACCACTTTTAACTTCACCTTTGATGTTAAAGTTTAAATACGCATCTGTTG
Source organism: uncultured Candidatus Midichloriaceae bacterium (assembly GCA_905479795.1). Classification (GTDB taxonomy): domain Bacteria; phylum Pseudomonadota; class Alphaproteobacteria; order Rickettsiales; family Midichloriaceae; genus Aquirickettsia. The sequence goes on from CAJQNX010000050.1 coordinate 866, forward strand.
CAATGTTGTTATTTGATAACTTATCAGTTTTACCACCAACTGTTTTGTATCTAAAATTTTCTTTTTGTTGCACATTAACCCCTTTCACATCAAGCGAGCCATTTACAGATAACTTAACATCAGAGTCAGTCATCGCATTAGCATTAATTGTTGCAAACGATGCAACCAATGCTGTTGTCACTAAAAATTTATTCATGTTCACTAAAAAAATATTGTTTGATACACGTAAAATATATGACTTATAGTGCAGTTTAAAGTACTAATTGCCAAAAGTGGACAAAAAAAACAATGCATTGTTGCATTTTTACCACACCTAATTTAAAAACTTGTCCCAATCAACCTATTTAATTGCTTTGATAATTAAATTAACTAGGTTATTATTTAATAATATTCGATGATTAAAAATGAATTTCACTAATTATTTGTCAAACCTTAATGATGTATTAATATATTTATCTATACCAATATTTGCAATCATATTCAGCAGTATTATATTTAGGCTTGTTGCTTTAAATTCTCATTCAAAAAGTATGATTCAACATTTTAGCGCAGGCATTGTATTTGCCGCTTTAGCTGTTGAACTAATTCCTGAATTATATAATACACCTTTCAAAATTCAATTAATCATTGGCTATATAATTGGAACAACTTTAATGTTAATTATACAAAAAGTATTCCACAATAATCATTCTCATAGCAATAAATCAATAGTATCATTATTAATCGCTGTAGCAATAGACATTTTTATTGATGGGCTGCTAGTGGGAATAAGTTTTGCAATAAGTGTGGAGAAAGGATTAATAATTAGCATTGCTTTGTCATTGGAATTATTGTTTTTGGTTTTATCAGTTGATGCTAGCTTACAAAAAGCTGGGAAAAGTTTTATGTCAATTGTGTTAACAAATATTGGATTTGCTGTATTAGCGTTTTCAGGATCAGCTTTGGGGCTGACATTTTTGAATACTTCAAAATCTATAATAGTATTAATAACATCATTTGGAACAGCTGCATTATTGTATCTTGTAACAGAAGAGTTACTTAAGGATGCCCATGAAGAAAAGGAAACAACAACCTCAACAGCCATGTTTTTCTTAGGATTTTTAATTATCCTGTTACTAAAATAATTATACATCATAAAAATAAAAGGTGGTGCTGAATTAGCAATCACCCAGTTATCAGATTTTTTAACACATTATTTTCAAAAATCACCCTTTTTTCTTTTTTATAATATTCTTGCAGGATTTAAACATCTTATTTTCAAGGTGTATTTTACCATGAATATTAAGTTTATCTCCAATTATAGCTATTAGCTTTATAAAATAACTATTAGTTTCATCCGCCATCTTTTGTTGTTTATGAGGTTTCAATCCCTCTATCGTTTCTAAATTGTGCTGTCTATCCATTTGTTTTATAAACAATGCCTCTATATCTCCAACACTTTGCAATCTATTTATAGTTTCTTCAAAACTAAGTTTAATATTTTCTCCACCCTCAAACCTCTTCTTTGTTAGCCTATCTACCATTTGAGCAATACGAGCATTAAACCTCTCCTCTATAAGCTCCACTGTACATTCTGAATCTTCAACTGTATCATGCAATATTGCAGCGATGACCATATCTGTTTTGCAATAACTCTCTGCCACCATCTCAGCTACCTTTAGAGGATGCCAGTAAAAAAAATGGCTTCCTGTTTTTCTCATCTGCGTTCCGTGCCACTTTTTAGCAAACGTAACAGCTTTTTCTATTAACCTCATATTTAGCTTTACATTCTTTTCCTTGCTAAATTCATTCAACTTATTTATTAAATTTGTCGAGTACTCACATTTATTTTTAAATGGCTCATACTCATCCCCCAAGTCTTCATATTCGTAATCATCTTCATTGACAGCAGTATCCTCATACGGAGGATCTTCATGTGGGTAGTTGTGGTATGCCCCTCGTTTTATTTCTAGTTTTTTAAAATAGTTAATTGCCCACCAATAACCAATAACAGCAGGGATAAATACAACCCAAACCCCATAATGACCTAAATAATGAGTTAAAGGAATTAAGCTAAAGGCTACAATTATTTTGGAAGAGGTACTTGCAACTCCAAATGTAGCAGCAATAACAGTAAAGCGTCCACTTACGGGAAAGTGTTTGCACTGCACAGCCTCTAAAGTTCCCATTCCTGAGATAATAAAAGACATAATTAAACATTGTAAACATAATAAAGAAAACAAACCAGAAGCATTATTAAGCCAATATGGAATAAACGGCAAAAGAATAAAGAAAAACAAAGCCATTACTATAGCTATTTTAATTGGATGTATCTTTTTGACAAGATAAGCTACAATCAACGCTCCTATTACTACAAATGCAGAAACTTTTAAGTTTTGATAAATCACCTGTTCTGCACTCATTCCAAATGACGTCTTTATTAAATTACCTATGTAAATATAAGTAACATAAAAACAAACTGGATAGTGAAATTCAGTAAAAGCATAAGCAAAAATAGCTTTTTTATCTACTCTCTCCTCATTAATGATGTTTTTTATTATTTCTGGTTCTTGACAACTTTTCTCCCTCTTAACAGCCATTCTACGTTTATAATCTACAAATTCAGGTGTTTCTCTTAATCTGGTTCTTGCTACAAGTCCAATACCAGCGATGAATGCACCAAATAAGAATGCATATCTCCAGTTCATCCCCATAGAAAGCACAAATGACGCAACCACTAAAGCAAAAAACCCACCTATTGCCTCAGCAGACACCAATATACCAGTAGCTACACTCCTGGCAGGGGGTTTCAATATTTCTGTTAAATAAATCTGTGCTCCCATTATCTCCCCCATAGAAGAAAAACCTTGTAACATTCTGCATACTATTATCACTACGCTTGCAGTTATTCCTATTTCTGTGTATGTAGGTAGACCCGCCATAACTAAACAAGATATAGCCATGACAAAAGTAGTTATCATTATTGTAGGCTTTCTGCCTATGGAATCGCCAATCCGACCTATTACAAAGCCTCCTATTGGTCTTAAAATATATGTTGAGCAAAAAGCAGTTGCGGTGAATAATTGAGCAGTAAGAGGATCGGTTTGTGGGAAGAAAAGATCATTTAATAAAACTGCCATATGGATATATAGCAACACATCAAAATATTCCAAAAATGTTCCCATGGTAAGCAGTGCAACCGCCTCTTTTTGTTGTCTTGTGAGCTTATTATTCATATTGTCCTATCCCAATTCATATAGTACAAATATTAGGAAGGGTTTTTATGAAAATTGCAAGAAAAATTTGTATTAATATTTTAAGATTTAATTAGTGACATAACTAAATTCAGCTACTTTTGAAATAATTATTGGGAACTATCTCTAAGCTCTCCACCTAATTTTTCTTTCACGACATTGATGATTTTATTCGATATATCTTCTATTTCCTCATCAACTAATGTTTTTTGAATAGGTTGTAACTTGATATTGAAAGCAATGGATTTTTTATTTGAAGTGTCCTGATCGCTTTTATATACATCAAAAATATTTATCTCCTCTAAAATATTTATTTTTAATGATTTAATAGATTTGATGATTTCCTGGCTCTCTATACCATCGTCTATATAAAATGCAAAATCCCTATTTATGCTCTGCAATTCAGATAAAAACAGGGGCTTTCTTTTCTCTAAATTCTTTTTTGGCAAGTTATCATAAAATATTTCTGCACAAATAACACTTTGTTTTATACCAAATGTTTTGATAATTTTTGGGTGCAATTCACCTATATACCCAATTAAATTTTTACCTAAGTAAAATGACGCACTCTTACCTGGGTGGTGATATTCCTTTGCCCCTTTCTTTGTTATAATACTATCTAATGAAATGCTTATATCATTTAATATTGAGTAGAAATCATCCTTTAAATCATAAAAATCAAATTTCTTTTGGTCAGAAAAAATATTTTTTTGAGATGATTCTCCAGTCCTGATTATAGCTAAACAATTATTCTCAATCGTTTCATCTGCTTTACTTTTATAATAAATTTTACCTAATTCAAAGAGAGATATATTTTTAACACCTCTAGTCATATTGCTTTTTGCTATTTTTAATAGACCAACTATCAGGCTATTTCTCATTATAGCAAATTCATTGCTTATAGGATTTGCAATCTTTATAGATTCATTTTCCTTAAATAAATTTGCAAATTCTTGGTTTATGAAAGACCAAGAAATAACCTCATATATATTTCTATTTACCAAAGTGTTTTTAAAAATAGCTGTGAAGTCTGAATCTCTATGCTTTAGATCCTGTGCATCATAGTAAAAGCATCCCATTCCTTGCAAATAATCCGTTCCTTTTATTCTAATTACCTCTTCAGCAATATCAGCATTATCAACAATATCTCCTTGTCTCCAAGTCGGAATATTAAATAAATTATCCTTAATTTTCACAAAACCTAAATGACTCAGAATAATATTTACATCCCGCTCCTTAACCTCGAAACCCAATAATTTATTAATTTTTTTACAATTAATCTCCATTTGTTTTTTATTCCCTAACTCTGAGCCTTTAATAATCGCAGATCCGGATATTTTTCCGCCACAGTGCTTTATAACTAAATCACTCACATATTGCATAAAAGATGCGGTATTACCATAATCAATTCTTCTTTCAAATCTAAATGATGATTCCGTTCTAATGTTTAATTTCCTAACTGATTTTGAAATTTGCTCAGGGTTAAAA